>JAQBYL010000086.1 GCA_027622495.1 Pseudomonadota bacterium | reverse complement strand
CGGCCAAGGACTTCAATTTCGCCGGGGGTCAGGCCGTTACTGCACAGTGGGGTTGGTCCTATCGCGCTCGTCGATACGACGATCTGGAGGCTGCGCCCCATACCTTCCAGGAAGGCTATGGTTTGCTCGATGCGCGGGTGACATGGCGGCTGCCAAACGACATGACGACGGTTTCGTTATGGGGTACAAACGCTGCACGCGAGTTAAGGTGCGTTGGCAGGGCGCATAGAGTCAGGCAACTTCCTGGCGTGCTTCCCAAAGATCGTACTCTGCCTGCATCCGCACCCACATCTCGGCGCTCGTACCGAGAACCGTCTCAAGAACAATCGCAAACATGGGCGAAATGGCTCGTTTACCGTTGGCGATCTCGTTGATCTTACGAGGAGAACATCCACAAAGTTTTGCTAGATCTGTTTGGTTGAGTCCCATCTCTGTCATATAGACTTCGGTCAGCACTTTGCCAGGATGTAGAGGTAGAGGGTTGTCAATCATATTTATCCTCGATGGTAGTTTTCAATCATCACATCTGAAAACTCGCCGTTCTTGAATTTGAATGTAATGCACCATGGCAGTTTGATTGTGACACTCCAGTAATCCCGCCGGTCACCACGCAACTTGTGAAGTCGAATACCAGGGGGTTCTCCTTTTATCCGAAGATCGTCAAGCTTCGTAGTTGAATGCATGATTGTTAGCAACGCTTTGGTACGGATCCAGAGCTCTCCTGGCAGGGTCTTTGATTGATTTGTTGTCCAGATGTCTCTGACAACTTTGCCCTTGAAGCTCGCTATCATCTGCTGTCATTATTACACTATGCGGTATAGTGTAAATATTTGCATTGTTGCCCGCAAGTAGGCCTCGAAGCGGGCGGTCATCTCCGAGTGGCATAGACGGGCACCGTCCGGGAGCGTACGTTGGGATGCCCTGAGAAGTCCGCTACTACGGGTTCAGTTCGCTGATTAGTGCCGTAAAAACCACTATTCAGCGTTTCACCTACCGTGACACTACTGGCAGTATCAGCACCTCAGTATTGATCTCATCGAGCACTTTCCGGGCTGTGCTACCCAGAGATTTGGGCGAATCCGCATGCGCAACCCGGGCGATGATCAGCAGATCACTTTCCTGACGCGCGGCCGCCTCGGCGATCACCTTCTCGGGCGCACCGATGGCCGCGCTCACCTGAGATCGCTCCAGGCCACATCGATCGGCGAATCTCTGCCTGTCGGGATGTCCCCCGGTATAGGCAGTTACAACGTGCAGGGTGGCACCAAGATCCGTTGTGATACTGCGTGCGGCTGCAAGAATATCGTCATTGGCTTTTTCGTAGATATCGTCGCCGGGGCTGTGTTTCACAGCAACCAGCACTTTCTTGATTCTGGTTGGATTACCGGTTTTGACAAGCAGCATTGGACACGGGCAGTTTCTGATCAGTGTCCAGTCAGATGTTTCACGAACGGCACGTACAAACCGGGAATGCTGGGTCATATTCTTGACCACAATAGTGCTTTCGGCGCGTTCAACTGCAACAACGATGGCCTTCCGCCAGTCGTCATGCCACTCAACTTCTGTGATGACATCCATTCCTTCTGCGCGTGGTAAGGATGCAAGCCTGTCAACCCAACCACGCACACGTTTTTCGGTGACCGCCTGGGCATGCGCTGCATTATTGCTCTGCACAACTGCCACACTATCCGGATTGATGCAGCAGTAAATGTGAAGCACGACTTCCCTGTCGGGACGTAAAGAGAATTCACGTACAACCTGTTCACCCCATTCGAGGGCTGCCTGTTCCATGCAGGTTGGATCGAGAACCACAAACACACGAGTTTTAACGGGCATAGAGCTGCCTTACTGGCTTGAATCAGCCTTAGAGTTTAGGGTTCTACTCTCCGGAAGATATGGTTGATTCCCCTGATATGTAAACGAGGGGATTGCAACTGGCTTTGATCCGTCAGGGACTCCTCTGACAGGACGTTTCGACCGTCTCACCGGTCTGCGGGTTTCGAAAAAAGTTGTGCAACAGCTGGCCTTGAGTTGGCTATCTCTGTGTAAGTACCATGACCAGGGAGGCCATGCCTCCCTGGTTGCATCCTTTTCTCTCACTGACCCGTGGTCTGGAGTGCCTCATGTATAAGATGAAACTCAACTGTTGTGCGTGGCTCGTCCACGCCATGGTTTGCGTACCGTTGAGCGCCCGGGCTGAACAGCCGTATTCTCTGCCTGCACACCAGGACTACCCCGCGAACGTCTACTGGGGCGACACACACTTGCATTCCCGCAACTCAGCAGATGCCTACTCCCTTGGCAACATGAACTTAACCCAGGCAGACGCCTACCGATTCGCACAGGGTGAGCGAATAACAGCGCACAACGGCATGCAGGTGAAGCTGCGTCGACCGCTCGACTTTCTCGTGGTCGCCGACCACGCCGAGTATCTGGGCGGCTACTACCGCTTCAATGTCGGCGATCCACTGGTTACTAACACGGAGGCAGGCAAGCAGTGGGCGCAGTTTCTGGCAGAAGGCAATCCCGCCAGGATGATGAGCACATTCACCGCAAGTATGTCCGACCCTGAAAACTATCCGGCTTTTCCCGTTGAAGCGCGCTTAGGCATCTGGCGAGATGTCGCGCAGACAGCTGACGAATACAACAGCCCCGGTCGATTTACCACCCTGTCGGGCTACGAGTGGACTTCGATGATCAGCGGCAACAATCTTCACCGGGTCGTGGTCTATAAAGATTCTGCTGACAAGGTCGCGCAACTTGCGCCTTTTTCGGGACAGGATAGCCTCGATCCTCGAGACCTGTGGAGTGCCCTTGCGCGCTACGAGGAAGCAACCGGCGGCGAGGTGCTCGCAATCGCTCACAACGGCAACCTGTCTAACGGCATGATGTTTCCGGACAAGACTGTGGATGGAGAGCCGATCACAGCTGAGTATGCGCAAATGCGAGCTCGCTGGGAGCCTTTGTACGAGGTTACCCAGGTGAAAGGAGACGGAGAGGCGCACCCGTTGCTCTCGCCCAATGATGAGTTTGCTGACTTCGAGAACTGGGACTGGGACAACATCGGACGCACCCAGGCCAAGGAAGACTGGATGCTGCAACACGAATACGCACGCAGTGCACTGAAGCTGGGTCTGGACTATGAGCAAGCGCTTGGCGTCAACCCATTCAAGTTCGGCATGATCGGGAGCACAGACGGGCACAACAGCATCTCCACAGCCCAGGAGGACAATTTCTTCGGTAAATTTCCAGAGTCCGAACCTCGTATTGAGCGCACCCAGAACTCCATGGCGGGCGTGCTCTGGCAAAACTGGCGGATTGTCGCGTCGGGTTATGCAGCGGTCTGGGCACGTGAGAACACGCGTGAATCAATCTTCGATGCCATGAAAAGGCGCGAGGTTTATGCAACGACTGGATCACGGATCACCGTTCGGTTCTTTGGTGGTTGGACCTATGCGGACAACGTTGTCCACCTGCCAAACTACCTTGACCTGGCTTACAACGACGGCGTGCCAATGGGCGGCGAGTTAGGTGGGGCGGGCAAAGACCAGGCGCCGCGGTTTATCGTCAGTGCGATGAAAGATCCGGATGGCGCGAACCTCGATCGCATTCAAATCGTGAAAGGCTGGCGGGAACAAGACGGAAAACTGCAAGAAAAGGTTTATGACGTTGTGTGGTCTGGAGATCGACAGATTGATCGTAAAACAGGCAAGCTAACCCCTGTGGGTTCGACCGTAGACGTTAAGCGCGCGAGCTTCGATAACACGATTGGGGCAGCAGAGTTGGGTGTCGTGTGGAAGGACCCCGAATTCAATTCACAACAAGGTGCGTTCTACTATGCGAGAGTCATAGAAATACCGCGCCCGCGCTGGACCGCCTATGACGCTGCTTTCTTTGATCTGAGTCTGGCTGATGAGGTGCCGATGGTGATTCAGGACAGAGCGTACACCTCGCCGATCTGGTACACGCCCTGACCGGTTCCGGAAACCGGCGTCCACGTTCAAGCCGGACTCAAGCGCACGCTTGCGCGCCGTGCTGGTGAGCTCCGCGGGGGCGGGCGACTGCAGGCAGTTTCGATCAGACGCGGCAGGAAGTACTTTGCATACAAACCCATCGAGCCATCCTCATCGGTTCGGTACAGATTGTGACCAGTGCCGGTAACAAGCACTATTCAGCGCTGGTTTAGTATCTCCAGGGCCTGCCTCAATTCATCCGCGCTATAACGCTTCCACTCTTCTACCGTGCCAGCATCCACCGTGGCCGCAATCCCGCGCTCATCATAGAGTTGTCCATTGATCATGAAGTCGAGGCAAACTCCTGCGTTCGACGATATCATCGGGAGAGGATGCAACAAGGAACCCAGATGGCTGCCACCAAACCGCTCGCGGGTCTGAAAATCGCAGACTTTTCCATGGTCTACGCGGGGCCTATATGCGCTCGAATGCTGAGCGACAATGGCGCGGCTGTCACCAAAATCGAACCCCTCGGCATTGGCGATAGCGTGCGTGCTAACTCACGTATTTTCTCGCACTTCAATGCCGGCAAGAAGAGTATTCAGATCAACTTGAGCAGTGCCCAAGGCCAGGACCTTGCACACAAACTGATCGACGACAGCGATGTGGTCATCGAGAACTATCGACCCGGCGTGATGGCGCGCTTTGGTCTTGACTACGCTTCAATAAAGGATCGCTGTCCGCGCATTGTTTACTGTTCAATCTCAGGGTTTGGCCAGACCGGTCCGGACGCCCAGCGCGCCGCCTATGCACCTATCGCCCATGCGGCGAGCGGTTACGACATCTCGCACATGCGGGCCCAGCTCGATGACAATCCCCGGCCGCCTGCTTCGGGCGTCATGATTGCAGACATGCTGACGGGCGCATATGCCTATGGCGCGATTCAAACAGCTCTCCTGGGCCGGATGAATTCTGGCAGGGGAGACTACATCGATATCACCATGCTCGAATCGACCATGATGCTGATACCCGGCCAGCAACAGATGGCACAGATCTCTGAACCGCCGAAAATCGGCGGGTTCCAGCCGGTTGCCGCCAGTGATGGTTACGTCATGTTGTGTATCGTCTCGGAGAAGAACTTCAACGGGTTATGCGCGGCAATCGATCGCCCTGACATGCTGGCGGATGAGCGATTCGCTCGCGGTAAGCGGTTTTTGAATATGGCTGAGTTTGTAGCTGAGATTGAGATATGGTCTGCATTGCGCAATGTGGCTGAATGCGAGCGAGTGCTCAACCAACACGGCGTTCCCTGTTCGCGCTACAACGCACCGGCAGATCTGTTCAATCAACCCCAGCTTGCCCATCGGGCTGCATTTCGTTCAATGCGCGACGGAGATGGCGCGTTCATGATTCAAAACGTGCCGTTCCAGTTTGAGTCGTTCGACAATTCAACTTCGGCGCAATCACCCGACCCGGGCCAGCACACCGACTGGGTGCTCGAGCAGCAGCTTCACCTGGACGCGACGACGATCGCGGCACTTCGTGCTAACGGCGTAGTTCAGTAGGTCAGGATCGACTACCGGCAACTGGAAAAAAACACCGCAAAATCAAAGTATTAAGATTCTTCTGAAAATAATTTCGTCTTCGATGGCGTAAATCGCTCCGGTATCTCGCATTAGGGTATGAGGGACATTGAAGAACAGATGCTCCTCACAAGAAAACCGCCATTGGCTGATCGTCAGCCGGTCGCGACAAAACCCATAAGGAGCGAAACAAATGATTCTTTTAAACTTCGATACCCAGATTAAAGGCGACAGCTCGGTAGAAAAGCATACAGACTGGATCACCTGCGACAGTGTTCAATTCGGCGTTGGCCGGTCCATCTCCACCAGTGGTGGTGGCAGGGACCGCGAGGTATCCAACCCGTCATTTTCTGAAGTGACGTTTACCAAGAGCACGGATGTTGCGTCCGGTGACCTCTACTACCAGGCGGTACAGGGCAAGTCTTTGGGCAAAGCTCAGGTCCACTTCATCCAGACGGGTGGCACGGATTCGTCGCAGGTGTATCTGACTGTAGAGCTGACCGATGCGATCGTGAGTTCCTACAGTGCAAGCTCGGGGGGCGATCGACCGTCAGAGTCCTTTTCGCTGAACTTCACCAAGATCATGTACAAGTACGACGCCTTCACCGGAGATACGGTCGTGACCGGTACCGAGAAGAAATGGGATGTGATGGCAAACAAGCAGTTCTGATCAGATGCCTCCTGCCTGGGTGTGTTCGCGGTCAGTGGAAGGACACCGACCGCGACGACCCCTACAGAAAAAAGCTACAAAAGCTACAAAAGGATTTTCATGCGCCAGACCAGGGGCGACGATATGTTGTTCGATCGACATACGCCAACTAAGTGTCGGCATTTTTCAAATATTTCGACACATCAACTTTACATGTCGATTCAATCGACATATCCTCATTTCATGTCGAAATAATGCGAATATGCATACATGTTTTGGGTACCCGATCAACCATACAACGACCTGCCACAACTCCCTCCGGCAGCCAATCTGGAGTCAGCCAATATCCTGAAGGCGTGCATACCTGCGCGCACAGCCCTTGCTGAGTTGAAACAGGCTGGAGAGTTACTGCCTAATCAAGGGCTCCTGATCAATCTCCTGCCTCTGCTGGAAGCGAAAGACAGCTCAGAGATAGAAAATATCGTCACCACCTCGGATAAGTTGTTCGAGTATGCGCAAAACGAACAACAAGCGGACCCAGCAACCAAAGAGACGCTCCGCTACCGCACTGCGTTGTTCAATGGCTTCCAGTCACTAAAAGATCGGCCGCTATGCATCACTACCGCTTTGGAAGTCTGCAGCACCATCAAAGGGAGTGAAATGAATGTCCGCAGAGTGCCCGGGACAACGCTTACGAATCAAACCACCAGCGAGATTATCTATACACCACCGGTTGGAGAGTCGTTGCTACGAGATCTGTTAACCAACTGGGCCGACTTTTTGCACCAGGAAGACGGAATTGATCCCCTGATAAAAATGGCGGTGAGCCATTATCAATTTGAGGCCATTCACCCCTTCACCGATGGCAATGGCCGTAGTGGTCGAGTGTTGAATATCCTGTATCTCATCGAACAGGAACTGCTGACACTACCAACATTGTACCTCAGCCACTACATCGTTCGAAACAAAGCTGACTACTATCGCCTGCTAAACGAAGTAACAAGCAATCAGGCGTGGGAGCCCTGGATTCTCTATCTGCTGAACGCGGTCCAAAAAACTGCGTCTATGACAACAGCGAAAATTTCTGCCGTCCGAAATTTGATTGAGATGACAAGGGAACACATCAGCCGCAGATTGCCAAAAATCTACAGCTACGAATTGCTCACACTGATATTCGAACAACCCTATTGCCGGATCAAGAATCTGGTCGCGAAAGATATCGCCAAGCGTCAGACGGCCTCTGAATACCTGAAGCAGCTTTCAAGCATTGGCGTGTTAAGGGAAGTTCAGGCCGGCAAGGAAAAGCTGTTCATCCATCCCAAACTCGTCACCCTTATGACACACGACGAAAACCGCTTTGAACCCTACGAGCAGGTGAATTGACTCCGGACCCATAGCCAAGCAGACACACTCATCCCCACCACCGACACACCCACCAGGAAACTGTCGCCCGCCCCTCAACGAGAAATCAGTATCGAACCGAAAAAAACACTCTCAAAACAACAGAATCAAACGAATATAACCCTTCAGTCCCAGGTGTATCCGGAACAACTTCAAGCACATTCCTGAAATCCGCATAATCAAACTGCACATAATCCACATTGAAGTGAATCGCACTCTTCTTAAAAAACGGCATCCAATCAGGGGCTAACTCATAGCTCACCCCCATCCCCACCGTCTGCGAGCTAAAACTCGCAAGCTCCTTATCTCGAGCAAGAAAGTTCTGAGCGTCTGCAAATGGAAACAGATCAGAATAAAAGTCCGCCGCGGTCTGATCATAGAACCGGTACTTCAGGTCAACCACAAGGCGATCATTGAACGGATGTGTGTAGCCAACCTCAACATTGTAAGCATCCACACCCCAGGTATCTGAGTAAGTACGGTATTCAAACTTGAGCGCAGCACGGTAAGGCAGGTAGTACATCGCCCGCAGAGCGGCTGCATTGCTTGTTTTAGTGCGCGGATACCGTTCCGCCTGGTAGCTATAGGCAAGAACCGGTATGGACGGGTCGTAGTAGCGCACCTGTCGATAGGGATTGTTGAGAAAACCTTCGTCGGTGATCGCTTCGTAGTTCAGGTTAACGATCAGACTTCGGGTGATGATCTGTGACATATCCACGCGATAGGACTGACGTGTGGTCTCTTCTGCGAAGGTGTCGTCGCCGCTGCGTCGCACCTCGTCTTCGCCACGGGCGTAGGAAATGCCGAATGTTGTCAGGTCGCCAAAAAAGTCGCGGCTGATGCCGAAACGAACGGCGTTGGATGTGTAGTCTGATTCTTCGCTGCTGGTGAATGACAGGCCCATGAATGTCTTACCGCGTAGATAGTCCACACCAATGCTGTATTCGGTGCGCTCTTCGTCGTAGGGACTGGCCGTCGCCATCACGTCAACCGATGCGCTGCTGATCATGTCGACGTAGTAGTTTCCCCAGACCGATACCTTGTCCTTAAAGCCTTTTCGAACCAGCACAGAAGGGCCCGTTACTTCCAGACCGCCACCATCGTAGCCGTGATACATCACATCGGCACGGTCTTCCGGCAGGATTGCAGATTGCACAGGCGTGACTTGACTGATCAGCAGGGTGATCAACAGAAGCTTGAAGACGCTGGTTAAGACGCTAGTTGCAGCCACAGCCCCCTCCCGATCCGCCTTCGGCGCCGCGCGCACCTTCGCGCGCCTGATACACGTGATGCAGATAGGCGGACGAAACAGGATCGCGGCTGAAACTCATGATTGGATCTGCCAGGTTGTTGCGCTCATAGGGCGACACCCAGGGTTTGATACTTACGCAACCCGTACACAACAGGAGCGCAAATAAAATTGTCAGCCGCTTAATCATTTTGTTCCTTCACCAGCGTCTAGAAGAAAAATGTCAGACCGCCGGAAAACTCGACGTTGTGTTTGGTTTCTTTGGTGCCCAGCAGATCGCTTTCGAAGATGTGATCGCGAACGTCCACGTGTATCGCCAACCAGTCGGTCGCTATGAAGCGGTACCCCATACCAGCATTGATGGTGAACAGATCATCGCCACCGAATTCGGTACTGCCCACACCGGCAATCGCATACAGACCACCTTTGAACGCCCAGCGACCGGCGACAAAGGATTCTCCGGGGAAAATGTTCCAGCCGATGCTGACGTTGTAGTAGGTCATGTCACGGTTGGCATTGGATATGATCTGCGCCCCACCGCTGAGCTTTTCAAAGCTGGTCAGACCGAGTTCCGTCTGGCCGTAGGTTCCTTCAACAAAGAAATCCTCGGTTACGTGGTATGCCGCGCGAATGCCAACCACGCTGTTGCTGCCGAAGTCTTCCACATTCATAACACCGCCAAACACGCCGATCTCGAAATTCTCACTGTCGATCTGATCGATATCCACTGTGCGGCGATCCGGTTCACGGACGATCAACGGCTCAAGTTCCAGAGCTTCCACTTTGGGATCAGCGAACGCCGGACCAGCTTGTAGAAACAAAAACACGACGATGCCGCGGATAAGGGTTAGAAAAATACGCTGAAGCCTGCTTTCCATTGATCAATCTCTTCGTTGTCGTCCCGACTGGTCAGCACCGTGTGGTGCTTGTATTCCATGCGCAATATGAACCGATCACTCAGGTAAACGTTTACGCCTGCACCTGCATTAACAATCTCATCTTCGCGGTCTTCGGCCTGAACGATTGTCGAATGCGGTTTGATTCGAATTATGCCGGTGCCGATCGTAAAATAAGGTGACACACGCCACTCCGGGAAGGGATACATAGTCACGTTCCCCGTGGCCATCAACCCGTCGGAAAAGTCGCCCAGCGTCTGGGTGAACTCAGCCTGGATCGCGATGTGCGGGGTAATCGCGTAACCAATATAAGTAGACAACGAAGACGCGCCGCCGAATTCGCCGCCGGTAATTCCGATTTCCCACCGCCGTTTCGCGTAGTTCCCAAAATCAACTTCGCCGAATTCGATGGGTTGGCCGTTTTCATCGAGCGTGCTGCGCATCTGTTCCAGGTGCACCCAACCGGCTTCGCCACGCGCAGTCTGAATCTTGAACCAGTCAGTCTTGCGCTTCAGCATGGTGATCGAGTCACCTTCGGCCGCGACGTGAAATATCGGATAGCCTCTGCCTGGACCTGTATGCATCTCGAGAAACGGCTCTGCAACAACCACTTGTGGCTGATACTGTTCAAACCAGTCCGCATGCGCGCCTGACGGCAACCAGCTCACCAGCGCCAGAAGTGAAATTACCGTTAATCTGCCGATCATCCTTGTGCGGCCCTCCCAGGTCATGGCGGTGGTGCGTCGAATGGATTGTTATAGTATTGAGCACCCAGATCGACCCATTCAGAAATCAGTTTGAGTTCAGCTTCGCGCAGCCATCCGCTATGCGATCCACCATCGAATCGACTGAAGAAACGCTGGCTGACTGCAGAGTTGGCCCCTTCGGGAGACAGTGACGGTGCAACGTTGACCGGCACGAGCACCGGAATCGGATTGCCGAGCGGGTCGAGTATCAGGTTGCCGTTGGCATCCACTTCAAAAAGCAGGTTGCCGTTGCCGTCGGTTGCCTGAACAAGCCGCTCAACAAGCATGCCGGTGAGGTCCAGTTCAAGCTCGGTGTCTATGCTCAGCAGTTCCTGATAACTCTTGAAGTGATCAGCTTCAAGATCAGAGGGTCCATCAGAAAGATCCAGCTGCATGGCAGGAACCTGATCGTTGGTCGCTGCATCAGCAATGTTATGGCAGGTTGTGCAGGTGTCATCGCGGATCAGGCTGCCATCGACCGCAAACTGACGCCGATCCACTGACCACAGGGGATGTATGTGAGTCTCGTAATTGAGCACCACGCGACAGATGGAGGTCCATGGTCCAACACATCCAGGGCCAACGGGTGCAGCACTTGCGAGGTCCGTGTACAGATAATTAATCGGTGGATCAATCGCGCGAACTGCCGGATCGGTCCACTCATCGACAAAACTGATGTCCACCGAAGGCGTACGCGTGCCTCTGATTCTTGCATAGGTCTGCGCCATTGTTTCACCGGCATTGGCGAACAAAGCGGAGTTCGTGTTCGGAAACGGTGAACCGTCCACCGGTGCACCAGGGTTAGCCGAGACAAGCTGCGCATCCAGTCGGCCATGTGGGGCTTCGGAAAAACGTGTGTGACAGCCATTGCAGGAAAGCACCTGGCCGGGTTTGAGCTCGAGCCAGTTCTGGTGACGGTCGGTTATGCGTCGACCGTTCACATCCAGCACATCAATCCAGAACGCGACATTGGCGGGCACTTCAACCATCACCGAGCCATCCGGCTCAATCGGGACATAGCCCAGAATTTCCCGCATGAGTTGGTCTTCGCTGACACCAAAGGCAGTTTCATCGAAGTCCAGCACATCTTCATCGGGCATGGAGACCGCTTTAACAAGGCGCAGGAAACGCGCCGGTCGCTGATCTGCAATGCTTTGTGCCGGATCCCGAAGCACACTGATACCGACAGTATCAGAACCATCAAGATCATAGACAGAACGCACGTGTAAGACCCCGAGCGAGGCATCAACCAATAGTTGATCTACATCGACGCCAGGAACCGGGCCGAGAACCACAATCGGCAGTGTTCGAGGTTCCATCACCACGACCTCTGCATAGGCTTCACCCTGTACGGGGGTCACAATTGGCTGCTGCGTGAGCGCATCCAGATCGGCCATCCAGATGCCGTAGATCGGATCTGCTTCCACATAATCAG
>JAQBYL010000085.1 GCA_027622495.1 Pseudomonadota bacterium | reverse complement strand
TACCGATGTTGATGCGGCTGGTTTTGTCCGCAGCCAGTGCAAGTGCTGCATAACAGTCCGACCACAGCATCTGGCTGTCTGCGAGCCAGGCGTGGCTGTAACCCAGTTCTTCTGCTCGAACCACATAGCCGATGTCGCCTATGTGGGACGCTACACACACCCCGATGTCCATCATCAATCGCCTCTGTCAGTCGTTATCTTCACAACAATAACACTTGCTCATTCTTCACGCATCAGACCACGGAAGTGGCCGATCGCCATTAGCCGTTGTACGAAGTCGTCGTCATACGCTGACACCGGATCTTCACGCACAATGCGGTCCACAGCCTGTGCATCATCACCTACCAGAATGCGCCAGCGCCCTTCCCGCACACCGGTTAAAATAATGTCCGCCGCCTGCTCCGCACTGCAGGGCGCCTTGTCGCGAAAGTCGATTGCCCGTTGATGCATCAGATGGCGCAGATGCTCGTCCGGCACGTTCGAAACCGGCAGACCTCGCTTCAGCATGCGCTTGCGAACGTCAGCCACGGCGTCATCTGTCATTTCAAGCGCGCTGCCTTTGCCTAACACCTGGCTGGTGTTCAGCCCGATCGATGTCCCGATATGGCCTGGCATGACTACGGCGCATTTGACATGCGGGGCATTGAGGCGCAGGTCGGTGATCAGCGCTTCGGTGAAACCCTTGACGGCAAACTTCGCTGCACTGTAGGCAGTGTGAGGGACACCGGCACCTATGCTCGCCCAGAACCCATTCACACTGCTGGTGTTCACCAGGACACCTTCGTCACTGGCAATCAGCAAGGGCATGAACGCACGGCTGCTGTAGTAAACGCCGTACCAGCACACCGCAAAGGTACGTTCCCATTCATCCCGATCACCATCAACGAATTCACCGCCGCCGCCGATACCAGCGTTGTTGAAAACCAGGTTGACGTGCCCGGTGTCGTGCTGCTCCATCACTTCATCACGAAAGCCAAGCACCTGTGTTTCGTTAGAAACATCACAAAGGTGCGTGGTCACGCGAATGTCAGGCGAACCGATCAGACACAGTCGACGGGTTTCTGCCATGTTTTCTGCAGATACATCACACATGGCCACATGCGCCCCCGCGGCCGCAAGCTTTCGGGCGAGTTCGCGCCCCATGCCCGTCCCACCGCCCGTCACTACCGCAATTCTGTCTGCAAAACTCTCCATACCTGCTCCCGTCCGTGCTCCTGTTTCAGGGCTTGAATCTGGCGTTGTAGTTCTCAGCTCCACCAGCCTGCACGTCGCCTAACCAGTCACCCGGGTAGGGCCAACTCTCGGGTGACTGCGGATCTGGTCCCTGCCAGAACCTGGCCAGTGGATTGTCGCCATGGGTTTCTAACGACCATGCCTGACGGCGGAAGGTCCAGCTGTCCGGCACCAGTTCGTGCGCCCGCCGATAATGCGGGATCGCCAACGCGTGACGACCCTCTGCCTCCAGCGCTGCGGCAATTTCGAAATGCGCATGACCTTCCGAGGTCGCAGCACTCCTGGGTTGTGATCTCGCAATGACTTCTTCTTCACTGAGGGCGTACCGGCTGTCGGCACCCTTGCTCACCCAGTCACGAAGCCCGTCGTGATAGGCCTGTGAATCATTGGGCATCTTGACTACCTCCGCGAGCATGTCCTGCATGCGCTGCGGCATCTGCGCCGGCATGTCGACATTGGGCAAGCGGCGGTCTGAAGGCGGTGCCGGTGCGGCTTCGGCCGGTCTGACGATCACGCCATGCTCATTGATCCAGATGCTGCTCGGGATATTGATCACCCCGAAGCGATCCGCCAGCACATGGTGCTGATCGATCAATGACGGATGCTCGGCTTTGGCCGCATCAATAAAGTGCTTACAACCGTCTACGCCCAGGGTATCCAGGCCCACCGTAACAATTTCGAGGCCCAGAGGATGAAGCTCAGATCGCAGTTTCTGCCACACGGGCAGATCACCTGAGCAGCCTCAGTAAGGCGCCCAGGCATACAACAGCACCTTCTGGCCACGCAGATCCGAAAGGCGGAACTCATTACCGTTTACGTCCGGCAGACGCAGATCGGCGGCTACTGCTGTGGTGAGCGCCCGGTTGCCGATCGTTTCGGGGCCCAGGGCCCAACGTTTGTGTGGCTCATCGTGAACCAGCGCCATCCCGAGCCTGGCAGCCACCTTGCGCACATCAATGCGCGCACCCGGTGCGCCATCAAGCGGGATACAGACCGCCCCTTTACATGCCCTGTCCGGCTTCAACTGAAAACCGGTCCCTGCCTCAAACTGTGTTTTGCTTATCTCGAGAGACTCTATTAACACGCGCATCCTCCTCGTTGTCTGAACACGATGCTAACGCAAACCCGCGGACGAACGAACCTGTACAATTGACCGGCCCTGATCGACCATTGACTCAAACAGTATCAGGATAAGGAGTTTCGTGTGGCTGGTGACACCTGGAAGGTGATGGATATCAATGCGTTACGCGCAAATCTTGGTGACAAACCGGTCGCCTACAAAGAATTTCTGCGGGTTCCTTCGCTTTCCTGCGGCCTTTACCGGCTGAAGAAAGGCTCCAAGGACATGCAGACACCGCATGATGAAGACGAGATGTACTACGTGCTGGAAGGCCGCGCCCGACTCAAGGTGGGCGATGGCGAAAAAGAGATTACCGCTGGGACTGCCCTGTTCATTCAGGCCGACGAAACCCACTCGTTTTTTGAAATCGAAGAAGACATGACCCTGCTCGTGTTCTTTGCATCGGCCAGACCCGAATGAACGCATCAAGCCGCTTCGCAGGCAAAACTGCAATCGTAACCGGTGCCGGGTCCGGCTTTGGTCGGGCAATCGCGTCCAGGCTCGCAGCAGAAGGGGCTGCTGTGGTCGTCGCCGATGTGAATACCGGCAATGGGCAGGCGGTCGCCGACTCACTGGTCGACACAGGCGCGAAAGCCCTTTTTCAACACACCGACGTATCAGACGCACACGCAGTCGAAGCTCTGATCCAGCGCACAGTGGATGCATTCGGTGGCGTCGACATACTTGTCAACAACGCCGGTTTTTCGCATCTGTCCGGTCCCGCGTGGGAGCTGTCTGAAGACGAATATGACCGTGTGTTTGCCACCAACACCAAAGGTGTGTGGCTCGGCTGTAAGTACGCGATCCCGGTGATGCAGCGTGGTGGCGGCGGCGTGATCATCAATACCGCCTCAATTGGTGCTGTGGCACCCAGACCAGGCGTCACAGTCTACAACGCGACCAAAGGGGCTGTGATGACCATGACCCGCGGTCTGGCGGTGGAACTGGCCCGTTATAACATCCGGGTGAACGCGGTGAACCCGGTGGCGGCAGACACCGGCTTCATGAAGAGCGCTCTGGGAACTGACGAGTTACCCGACGCGAATCGCGCCGCGCTGATCAAGGGAATACCGCTTCGCCGCCTCACAGAACCTGAGGACGTGGCTGCATCGGTTTGTTTTCTGGCCTCTGAAGAAGCCTCTTTCCTGACCGGTGTCTGCCTGCCGGTGGACGGCGGACGCAGCATCAGCTGACTGGTTAACCCACCCGCTGTTCAACAGGTGCGGTGGGCGGTTTGATCATGATGACGATCACAGCCCCCACCACCATCAGCACGGCACCAACCCACCAAACGGGATCGTAAGTTCCGGTGCCATCATGCACATAACCCGCAATCGGCGCACCGGCTGCCCCCAGCACCAGGGTAATCGGCATCACTACACCGCGTATTTTGCCCAGATGAACGCGACCGAAATACTCCGCCCAGATGATGTTCTGCAGGAACATCATGCCGCCGATACCGAACCCGAAAAGACCCATGGCTGCAAACATGGTGAGGGTGGTGTCGCTGAAGATCGTGAGGACCACACTCAGACTGAGACACATGAAACCCACAGCGCCAAGATACCGGGAGGCGATGGTACCGCTCGCCATGCCCATCAGGAACGTTGCCAGACCTGCAAGCACTGCATCCAGCGCAGTTGCCCAGGCAATCAGCATGGGATCCAGGCCGCGATCCATGAATGCCGCCATCCTGTGCAGACCGACACTGGAGATGCTCAGCGTGACCAGCCCGAAGACCACCGTCAGCCACCAGAATTCCGGTGTGCGCAACGTCTCACTTAAGGTCCAGTTGCGGGTATAAATAATGCCTGCAGCGTCGCCCGGGGCACCTCCATCCGGATGCAGGCCCATGTCTTCCGGCTGCCTTCGAACCAGCACAACACAGGCAGGCACAATCAGGACCGCTCCCATTACACCAAGGACTACCCAGGTGTTGCGCCAGCCGACACTGTCAATCAGATACTGGGTCAGCGGTAAAAAAACCAGAGCACCGATCGGCACCCCCAGCGACATCACGGCCACCGCCTTACCGCGTTTGTGCTCAAACCATTTCAGGACCGGCACACTTGTCAGCAGAGCACCAGGCGCGCCCAGGCCAGTCAGACCTAACAGCAGAAAACAAATGAGCATGCCGCGCTCGTCGTCGATCCTGCTCAGCACCACCAGCACGCAGGCACTCGCCAGAACTGCCAGCGCCAGCAACCAGCGTGATCCATAGCGGTCTACGGCCCAACCGTAAAAAGGTCCGGTGGCAGCGCTCGACAGTTGGCGAAGACTCTGCGCCCAGCCGAACGCCGCCCTCGTGATGCCTAACTCATCGCCCATGGGCTTGATGAAGAGGCCAAAGTTCAGCATGCCCATCGCCATGGTCACACCGCTGGCCGCCGCCATCATGATGGCGATCACCCAACCATAGTAAAGGCGCCGTTTACCGATTGTCAGAACCGTGAGCTTTTCAGATCAACGTCTGCCGAAGACCAGGCCTGGGTAAACCGTTTCTGAAACTGCATGGCCGATGACTGGTCACCGAGCGCATCAAATGCCCGGCTCAACCCGAAGAGGGAGTAACCGTTTTCAGGATTTTTTCTCAAATCCTGCCAGTAGACGGTGGCAGCCTCGACAGGCAAACCCGCGTCCATCAATACCGCACCGAGCACGTGACGAGTTGGGAAATACAAGTCCGGCGGTTCACTGTATAGAAGCGAATCTTCCAGCCTCACTGCACGCGACAGACTCGCAATAGCATCATCATAGCGATTGCGCTTCGCGCTGATCTCGCCCGTCAACACCAGTTCGGCAATCGTCAGCAGACGCGTCACTGTGCCAAAGCCGACAATGTAGTCGTCATCCAGATTTTTTTGCAGGCGTCGCAGCGATTTGAGTTCCCGCTCTGCCTGGCGACGCTTGCCAGTGTTGATGTAGGCCATACCGCGCATGTAGTGCCATACGCCATTCATGAAGCTCAGATGATCCGCAGGCCGGGGTTCGGCGAGCGCCTGATCCCACAAACCAAAACGGACCATCACGTACATGGGCTGTGATCGGAAGATCTCTGCCGAGCCATGGGCGAACTCATCCGGAATCTTGCTTTCAACTTCCCGCGCGCCTGCAAGGGCTGCTTCACTGCGCCCCTGGAACATCGCTGACCAGACCAGAAAGTGCAGGTTGTGGGGATAGTAGTTGAGCGGGTAAATACCCTGGGCATTACATTGCGCGATGTACTGGGCATCGGCATCCGATGCACGCCGGTTAGCATCATAGGAATCCTGGTATCGCCCGACACGCATATAGATATGCGAAGGCATGTGAACCATGTGGCCGGCACCGGGCATCAGGTTCAGTAGGGTGTCGGCCGCGGTCACTGCTTTATCTGGCTGTGCCACTTCAACCGTATGAATGTAGTAGTGCAGTGCTCCCGGATGTCGAGGATCCGCTGCCAGGACACGTTCGAAATTCTGCATAATCTCAACGGTTGTCGGCTTCGGTCTGCCATCGCCCTGCCAGTAGTCCCACGGCGACAGGTTCATGAGGGCTGCGCCATACAGCGTGCGCGCATCTAAATCATCAGGATATTGCCGGATCAACTCACCCATGGCACTTGCGTAGGCTTCGTCCAGGTCACGCCGGTTGTCGGGTGCCACTGGGGCATAACGCTCGCTCAGGGCATCGATCCAGGCCTGTTCCCTCCGGGATACCCTGTCTTTGCGCGCAATGGCCTTCTGCATGGCTGCGAACGCCTGTTCCGCAACATCCGCCTGCATCGGAAGGTTGATGTTAGGGCCTAAAACCAATGCCCAGCCCCAATAGGCCATGGCATTGTCCGGGTCCAGACGCACTGCCTCTTTAAATGCACGCAACGCTTCTGAGTGATTGAACCCATAGGTTAGTCGAAGCCCCTGATCAAAGAACTGCTGTGATGCCGCAACGGAAGTTGTGACAGGCATGCTGTAGTCGCCAAGATCAGTGAGAGAAGGCGCAATGGGAGATGTCGCAACAGCAGGATCGGCGTCGATCGCAACGGGGTCGTGAACCATGGCCTGGAGCGTGCCAGACAGCAGTAGTGCCGCAACAGATATGAGTAACTTATTCATCTTCTTTTTCCTATCCCCTCGCTGAATTACGTTGTGCGGTTTGTTCTTTCAGTCGTAAGCAACCACTGCTGCCCGGGTGCTCGGCACCTGTTCCGGATACAGTTCGTCAAGTGGTGTCGATCTCCCGTCATTGCCAACAATCCTTGCATGCAAACGCTTGAGTTTGCGTGGTTCAGAAACACCACACGAATGGGCGATGATATGTATCTCTTTGCGCATGGCCGTCGCATAACTCGCCACCCGCTCGGTTTTGTCGATTACGTTCAACCCACGCTGAAGTTTCTTGTCGTGGGTGGTAATACCGGTAGGACAGGTGTTTTTGTTGCACTGCAATGCCTGAATACAACCTAAGGCAAACATGAAACCTCTGGCGGAGACGATGAAGTCGGCGCCAACACAAAGCGCCCAGGCTGCCTGTGCGGGTGTGATCAGTTTGCCACTCGCGATCACCTTGATGCGATCCCGTACACCGTGCGAGGTAAGTATGTCTACAACCAACGGCAGGCTTTCTTTGATGGGCAGACCGACGAAGTCGATAAGGCTCATGGGTGCTGCACCGGTACCGCCATCCGCACTGTCGATGGTTATGAAATCAGGTGCCGACTCGATACCGCGACGATTGATCTCGCGGCACAGATCGTCTAACCAGGCAGTGGCACCGATAGCTACCTTGATTCCCGTTGGCTTGCTTGTTACTGATCTGACCCGGTGGATCATGTCGAGCAAACCGGCCGCCGATTTGACTTCGGGATGTCGATTGGGACTGATGGAACTGACCCCCACCTCAATTGCCCGGATGCGGGCAATCTCCGCTGTAACCTTTTCACCGGGCAGGATGCCGCCCTTGCCTGGTTTGGCACCCTGACTGAGTTTGATCTCGAACATCTTTACCTGTTCATGGGCGGCAAGCTCGCGCAAGCGATCATCGCTCAAGCCACCCAGTGCATCGCGCACGCCGTACTTGGCGGTACCGATCTGAAAAACGATATCTGCCCCGCCTTCCAGGTGATAGGGCGACAAACCCCCTTCGCCGGTATTCATCCAGATCCCGGCTTTTTTAGCTCCGGCAGAGAGCGCCTGGACGGCAGGCTTGGAAATAGAACCGAAGCTCATCCCGGAAATGTTGAATACCGAGTCCATCGAATACGGCTTCGCACAATAGGGTCCCATCGTTACGAACGTAGTGGGCTGTGCATCTTCATCCAGCGTCGGGTAAGCACAGTTGACGAACAGGATCGAACCCACCGGGCGAAGATCCCTGGTCGAGCCGAAGGCAACGGTAGTGTCTTCGCCCTTGGCAGCGCGGTACGCCCACGACCGTTCTGCACGGTTGAAAGGCATTTCTTCGCGGTCCATGGAGAAGAAATACTGACGGAAAAACTCACCCAGATGTTCGAACAGGTATCTGAAGCGACCCACGACCGGGTAGTTACGCCGGATCGCGTGTTCGGTCTGACGCACGTCAATGATGTAAAGCACAACGATGGTCAGAACACCTGCCAGCAGCGACAGGACGAAAAGGCGTGTCAGGAGGCTCGTCAGAAAGTCGATGGTCTCCATCTCGATCATCAGGAATTCCTCACCTGTGTTGGGTTCAAGCTAGCCGCGTTGATGCCTGTCCTTGTCCCGTCGAACATTGAGCGCGCGTTCAATGGTTGATGTGGGAACCTGGCCGTCAATCTGCGATTCTTTAGCTGCTTCTTCTGACGTCGCGATATCACTCAGCACCGGGACTTCTTCGACGACGATCTCTTCATCAACCCGTTCGAGATCGTTGGAAGACGGCCGTTCTCTGCCGACGATTGCTGAGGGTGGATCCTTGATCTCATCCTCAGACGGATCGATCACCTCTGCATCCGCCTGCGCGGGTTCGGTTTTACCTCTGGTTTTTTCCGGTGCTTCTTCGACGATCGATGCACTGTCTGCCTCCAGATCTTCATCTACCTGGTCGGGCTTTACACCGGTGAGCTCACCGAATGCGTTCTGCTGTTCGAATTCGTCACCGATTTCGGCGTCCGGGTTGATTCCTTCGTCTGCATCGGGAACCTCCTCAACATCTGTTTGATCCGCGGCTTGCACGTCAGCGGGGGCGGACCCCAGGGCAAGCATTTGCGGACCTTCAAGAAGCACCCCTTTTGCCTCATCGCCACACAGCAGTCGAGCGCTGTTGGCCAGCTGCTGATGCAGGTCGGAATAGGTATCGTTGAGTGCCTTGAACTTGACAGCCGTTTCACTGAACTGTTCGAACACGTCCTGGCGATAGTCGGTGAGTTCGGAACGGGCGCCCTCCAGTTCTTCCTGAGTCACTTCCAGTCGGCTTTCGAGGTCTTGAAGCCGTTTCTTCGAGGATCCACGCCGGCTCAGCAGGAATGCAATCAATGCACCAAGTGCGGCCGCTCCAACGGCAAGTCCGATTACCGATTCAATCGAATACAACGTCATCCACTCCAGGTTCGGCAAGCGGGCATGATGCCCCTTCCCCGGCAAGGCGCGAAACCACAGCCCCCGCGCAACGACAAAGCTGTTTCGAATCAGTCAACAGCGAATCTGTACTCGAACTCACCACCCCCACGGAACTCCTTGGCGTGGTTGAAAAAACCAGCGCTGTTCAGGACCACCTTGACGTCGGTCTGACTGCGGTTTTCAAAGAACCAGCCATGAATGCCGCTGAACGGTGCGGTATAGGTTCCGTTGCGCTTTGCTTCGCGGCCGGTCTCGAAACTCTCTGCATAGCCGGCCTCGGCGCCGTCCGGTTCGGCGTGCAGATCAAACACCACCGCCTCGGATGCACTCCAGCTGTATACCACCGCCGCATGTGCTTCGAGCCGGTATTTGTATTCGAGGGACTCAAAGGGCGCCAGGGTGAACTCGAAGCGGTCTGTGTTGTAACTGCCGGTCTGCAGTTCGTTGATTCCTGCGGACGAGTTGGTAAGACGGGACAGACCCAGCCACCTGCCAGTGCCCAGTGGATCGATCCCATATTCCGCGGGCAGAATGAGCGTCACCAGAATGATTGTAGCCACACCGATGGCCAGACCCAGCGAAGTCAGCAGGCTTTTCATCGATGGTGTCGCGACGCTGCCGGGCTCGCTCACTGGTTCTGTACGTATTTCATATGGCAGGCCAGGCACACCTGGTATAGACCGGCACCTGCTTCGAACAGGGCATCTGCATCCTTTGCTTCTGCTGCCTGCATCGCCTTGATGCCAGCATCGATCAGGCCGGTTGAGTATTCCATCCAGGCTTCATCGTCCACTGCCCGACCAGGCAGCATCAGCAGATTTCCGGCTTCAGCAACCACAGCAGCCTGGCTGCGCACAATCTGCCACTGCTCGTCGGTCTGTGGTGCAAGATCCTGCTCACCATCAGCCGTAATGATTGAACCTGCGGAATCCCATAGCGTATCCGCTGCAGGTTCCAGCACCCAGGTCATGAACTGCAGCATGTTCCCGACCGGGCGGTAGGCGGGCGCGGCTTTCTGCTCAACCGGCGGCGCACAACCCGCTGACAAGCCAGCCAACAGCACGATAAAAAACAACCTGATCAAAACAAGTTCTCCCGACTTTTCCTGGCCGTTTACTCTGGGCAGCACCGGTTGGTTTTGCAACCCGCTTATTCCGCACGCGCGAGGTTCGTGTGGTCGATCATGGCTCCGGCGAGCGCATCGGTCAGATCGGCTTTTCTGGTTTTGTCGACGGCGGCCAGGTTGGTCAGCTCCCGGGTGTCTTCTGCGAGATTAAAGAGTTCCACTTCGCCGGTTGAATAGCGGGTCAGACGATAGTCGGCCGTGATCAGCGTGCGGACACTGAGCGGCATGTTGCCGCGCATGGTCACCGCGTTGGGAAAGTCTTCCTCGATGTACACATTGTCGCGAACCCGGGTTGCGGGATCGTCGAGCACCGGGACAAGACTGCGGCCCTGTATGTCGCTGAAGTGATCGACCCCACACAGATCAAGGATTGTGGGCGCAAGATCCATGCTGCTGGCGAGCGCACTGGTCCGCGTGCCACTGCGACCCGGAAGTGCTATGAACAGCGGAACCCGAACACATCCCTGGTAGTGCATGCAGCACTTCAGCATCAGACCATGATCGCCAAACATATCGCCGTGATCGCTGGTGAAGATCACGATGGTGTTGTCTGCCATGCCGAGTCGCTCAAGGGCTGCGTAAATTTTGCCAATTCCTGAATCAATCATTTCAATCATGCCGAATTCAGCCGCCATGCTGGCCTGCACCTGTTCGCGGGTCGGACCAAACATCTGCACATACATGGGCCCGGGCGACAAGGAACGGATGAACTTCAGATGTTTCGGCGCGTCACCGAGCGGGTCATCGAAGCTGTCAGAAACCGGCATGTCTTCGGGTTTGTGGCGGTAGTACCAGTTTCCGGGCGGGGTGAAGGGATGATGCGGATCGGGAAATGACGCCTCCACACACCAGGGTGCCTGACCGCGCGACAAGGCTTCTAACTTTGCAATGGTGCGCTCAACAACAAAGGTCGTTGAGTAGTGCCGCTCATCGATGGTCGGCTGATAGACCTGCCACCAGTGTTCGCTGCGCTGCCTGGCCGGCCACTGCGGACCCGGATTGTCGGTCAGCAGAGCTTGCGGGTCAGCGCCATTTTCAACCGCCCAGCGAAAATGGTGGCCGGTGACCATGTCGCCATGCCCGAGTGCGAACTCCACATGTTCAAAGCCATAAAAGTCTTCGATAGCGGGCGTTGAGCTGACGTAGCGTTCCTGATCCTCGAGCGTGTTCCAACCGCTCGGATACGGATCCCGCATGGCGGGTGTTTTGCGATTGCCTACAGTGCTGTTGCGACTGAGCCCGTGCTGCAGATGGGACTTGCCGATCAGCGCAGTGCTGTAGCCGTCATTCTTCAGTTGCCGTACCAGGGTGTTTGCCGACCAGGCCAGCGAACGATCATTGAAGATCACGCCGTGTGCCGACGGCGCGCGACCGGTGAGCATGGAACAGCGGTTTGGCATGCAGATCGGATTGGCGACGTAAGCCCGGTCGAAAACCGTGGCGTTTTCCGCCAGTCGATCCAGATTGGGGGTGCGAACCACATTGTTGTGCCCGAACCCCACATGATCAGCGCGCTGCTGATCGGTCACAATCCACAGAATATTGGGTCGTTGGCTGCTCATATCGTGCCCTCTTCGGGTCTCCTCTTCAGGTCAGGGCCTGGTAAGGCCCATCGCGTCAACCAACCTCAGGTGCAATCGGCTCCTCAGGTTTTAATCACACCTTGACTGACCAATGCATCGATGGCTTGTGCACTCAAACCGAGACTGGCGAGCACCTCAACCGAATGCTGGCCGATGGACGGCGCCGGTCCCTTCGGCCCGACATCGGCACCGGCAAAACGCAGAGGAATTGAAACACTGCGATATTCCCCTGCACTGCCCTCAAGTATCGGGAACAGGCCAATGGCCTGCGCCTGCGGGTCCCGGGCGACTTCGTGCAGACCCAGAACCGGGCCCCAGATCAGCCCTTCGGCATCGAAGATCACACCCCACTCATCGCGGCTTTTTTGCGCAAGTGCTGCATCGATCCCCTCCACCAGCTCCGCCAT
>JAQBYL010000084.1 GCA_027622495.1 Pseudomonadota bacterium | reverse complement strand
ATGGGCGGCTTCACTGACCTGACCCTGAAAGTGTTTCATCACCCCCATCACATTGGGCCGATAGTTGTGCCAGCGGGCATACAGACCACCCCACAGCGCCCAGCAGATTCTGAACACGAGCAGACCCAGCACCACGTAACCCGAAGTCATGTGCCAGTCAATCATACTGATACCGCCGAACCAGCCGCTGTAGAGCGAAAAGCTGATGGCACCAGCCAGAGACCAGTGCCAGAGCCTAAGGGGAAGATCCCAGATCAGCGGGTCACGCGGTTTATCGTTCATGGCGCCGCCGCGCCTGCAATGCATGCTTGGGTTTTCAATGAAATGTCTTATATTCGGTGTTCGTAACAACCAGAACATTGTACCCGCGATCAGCGCAACGCAGAAAACAGTTGTTCGGGTCAACGCCATATAACCAAAGGATAAAGTATGAAAATCGGTGTCTTCGCAACCTTCATGTCACCCGTGAGCACCTTCGAAAGTGTCGCGGATTTCGGCCGTCGGGCTGAAAACGCCGGGATCGAATCAATCTGGATGGGCGAACACGTGGTTCTGTTCGACAAGATGGAATTCCCCTATCCGGGATCCAGTGACGGCCGCATCCCGGTTCCACAGGGGGGTGGCATGCTCGATACGGTTGCAACCTTCGGGTATCTGGCCGCGGTGACCAGCCGTATCCGCTTTGGTACAGGCATCTGTCTGCTGCCTCAGCGTAATCCGATCTACACGGCCAAGGAATTTGCAACGCTTGATTATCTGAGCAACGGTCGTATCGACTTCGGCATTGGCGTGGGGTGGTGTAAAGAAGAAGTGCTTGCCTGCGGATACAGTTGGGAAGACCGCGGCGATCGCTGCGATGAATTTCTCGACATCCTCACAAGTCTATGGACACAACCGACAACAAGCTATCAGGGTGAACACTTTAATCTGCCAGCCTGCCGCATGGATCCCAAGCCCGTGCAGAGCCCGCACATACCCATCATCGTCGGCGGTCACAGCAAACGTGCGCTGCGCCGCACCGCTGAGTACGGGCAGGGCTGGTATGGTTTTGCCCTGAATCCCAGCCACACAGCACCTCTTCTGAAAGACCTGGATGCAGCCCTGGCCACGGTCGGCCGCACACGTAAAGACTGTGAAATCGTCATCACGCCGAATGCGGTTGACGCAGACACCATAAAGGAGTTCGCCGACCTGGGTGTAGACCGCCTGGTATTGCAACTGGGATCACAGCGGGCGGATCGGATTGACCGGCGCTTAGGCGAACTGGAAACACTGGTTAGCATCGCCGCCTGACAGGAGAATAAGATGATACGTTTCGACCCTCACAGCAGCTGGAAAGCGCTTGATCAGCGCGCGCAGACAGAAACCAATCCGCAGCGCAAAGCCCTGACGATTCAGGTTCGCGATCACGTTGAACATGAAATCAAGGGCAATCTCGACAAGCTGATGAACACACTGACCGCGCAACCCATCTATCATTTCTGGGGTAATGGCAACCCCATGGTTATCGAAGGTTGGCAGGCGGTTCACGAGTTCTATAACAACATGATCGCTGGCGGGGCCAATCAGTTTCAGATCGTTCTGGACAACATCATTGCGGACGAAAAGCATCTGGTCACCGAAGGCCAGGTCCGACAGGTCTATCGGGGCAGCGCACTGGTTGCGATGGGTGTTCAAAACGCGGGTAAGTCCGCGATCAAGAACGACGGGTTATATCTGAGCGAAACTCAGCTTGTTACCGTGTGGCCAGCAGATCCAGACGGTAAGCTCATTGGCGAAGATATCTATTTCGGCGAGCAACCCTTGAGCTCCCTTACCCCGATAGATCAGAGCGAATTACCCACCTACTACAAACTGATCTAGCCTCTTAAAATCAAGTGAATTTTGGCAGAACGCTTTCGGTGAATTCCGTAAAGGTCGAGTGACTCAATGGATTACACAGCAGATAGTCGAGCGATATGGTCTCCTGCAATTCATGCAGCTTGTCGACCACCGCATCCGGCGTGCCGTAGATGATGGTGTCGGCCATATAGCGTTCGATCGGATCCCCCCCATCCGCATCGGGCGTGGGCTTGGCCGAGAGCGATGCTTTTGCCTTACCGGCATAGGAACCCACCGTCCACTCCGCCCCCGCACGGGCGATCGCCTCCGCTTTTCGTGGATTGGGGTCAACCGCTAACAGGCGCGCCATAGGCGTGCTCTGTTTCGGTTCGCCATGCCCGCTGGCCGCGAGAGTCTTAACATAGTGGTCGAATTTGAGACCGATATCGGCATGGCCCGAATGCGGATCCATAAGGATCGCAAAACCCTGCTCGGCAGCCCAGGTCACCGACCCCATGGAGGAAGCCGCCATCCACACAGGCGGATGCGGGCTCTGAAAAGGTTTCGGCAGAACCTCGATGTTGTCGAAATCGTAATACTTGCCATGGTGGGTGAACGTCTCGTTCTTCCAGGCCTTCAGAACGATCTGGACGTTTTCATGAAATTTGGCCTGTGAATCGGCCTGCTCAATGCCGAACACCTGGAACTCTGTTGCATCAAAGCCGCGCCCGGCGCCCCAGTTCACGCGGCCTTCAGACAGCACATCCAGCAGGGCAACCTCCTCGGCCAGACGCAGCGGGTGATACATGGCCGCCAGTGACACGCCAGTGCCGATACGCAGATTCTTCGTCATCCCGGCGATATGCATGCCCATCATGTGCACCGACGGACACACGCTGTAGGTACTGAAGTGATGCTCTGCAAGCCAGACGCAGTCATAGCCGGTCTGATCCATGATTCGTACCCGTTCAAGCGCCCGCCGGTATACCTCATCCAACGGAACCCGCTTGCCTGGCCAGCTGAAGAACTGCAAAACCCCAAATTTCATATCGCCCCCTTTAAGTCCACTGGCCCAATATTGGGCTACCCGGCCGTAGAAATGAAGGCGTTTGAGCAAACCTGAGGTTACACTGCGCGGCCGCTCGCACCGGCCGTGCATGATGTTTTCCGCAAACCTGGCCCGCCAAAGCAATCTGACTGCTTACGGCCTGCTCACCGTAACCGCCCTGTGCTGGGGTGCCAACACCGTATTCGCCAAAATGGCGGTGGGCGAAGTCTCCCCCATGAACCTGATCATGTGGCGCTGGGCTGGTGTGGTGCTGATCGCGTGGCTCATCGCGTATCGCGACGTACGCCGTGACTGGCCTGTGTTGAAACAACACCTGGGATACCTCGCGGCCATGGGCGCACTCGGGTTCACCGCGTTCAACGCTTTGTTCTACGTCGCCGCACACTCAACCACTGCGCTCAACATGGGCATTGTGCAGGGCACCATCCCGGTCTTCGTGATCCTCGGCATGTTTGTCGCAACGCGGATCACTATTCCACCGCGGCAGATTCTGGGGGTGATCCTGACCCTGCTCGGCGTTCTGACTGTGGCCCTGGAAGGTCGCTTCGATCGGCTTAGCGGGCTCAACTTCAACCCCGGTGATCTGATGATGATCACGGCCTGCATGTTGTACGCGGGTTATACCGTTGGTCTGCGTAATAAACCCAGCGTATCGGCGCTGAGCTGGTTCGCCATGCTGGCAAGCGCTGCATTTGCCGCATCGATTCCTCTGGCCGTCACTGAATGGGCCTCAGGCGAACACCTCATGCCGTCGGCGAAGGGTTGGGGAGTAATTGCTCTGATCGTGGTGTTTCCATCGTTCCTGGCGCAGATTTTCTTCATCAAGGGCGTGGAGTTGATCGGCCCTGGGCGATCGGGGGTATTCGTCAACCTGGTCCCGGTCATCGCATCGTGTTTTGCGGTGCTTGTGCTTGACGAGCATTTTCAATGGTTTCACGGGGCATCGCTGGCCATGGTGCTGGGCGGCATCTGGATTGCCGAACGCGCATCGACCGCACCTGGGCCAATCGTGGACTGAGCGGATCTGCGGGTAGAAATATTTCCACGTGTCGATATCTGCCACCTGCGCCATAATAGGCGGCTTTGGCAAATTAAGGGGTCAACGTGAGTTACCAATGCTTTACCGTCGAGATCAAGGACCAGGTGGCCCACCTGGTGTTGAACCGGCCGGAAAAACGCAACAGCATGATCCCGTCGTTCTGGCACGAACTGCCGGAAATCGTCCGTGATATCGACAACAACGCAAAAGCCCGGGTCATCGTCATCTCATCGACCGGCCCGCACTTTTCCAGCGGCATGGATCTGGCAACCTTCAGCAGCGATCCGGCGATCAGCGCATCTGACGACTCTAAAAGAGACAGCAGAATCCGCCATGGCGCGGCTTTCATCGATACCGCCTCGCACATGCAGAAGAGTTTCAGTTGCCTGGAGGAGGCCCGCATCCCGGTGCTCGCCGCCATCCAGGGTGGCTGCGTCGGCGGCGGGGTAGATATGGTTACCGCCTGTGACATGCGCTACGCGACCGAAGATGCCTTTTTAACCGTGTTCGAGATCAACATCGGCATGACCGCCGATGTAGGCACCTTCCCGCGGCTGGTCAAACTGATCCCCGAGGGCATCGTGCGCGAACTGGCTTACACCGGCCGTCGCATGTATGCCAAAGAAGCTCTGCAGACAGGCCTCGTGAACCAGGTCTTCACTGATCAGAAAACCATGCTGGACGCGGTGATGGCAACCGCCCGCGACATCGCAAGCAAACCGCCCCTCGCCGTGTATGGCTGCAAACGCATGATCACCTACGCGCGCGATCACAACACCGCAGACGGCCTGGACTACATTGCGGTGTGGAACGCATCCATGTTGCAACCCGCCGAAATGCAGGAAGCCATGCAGGCCAACGCCGAAAAACGCCCGGGAGATTTCGTTGATCTGCCGGCCCGCCGCACCCGCTGAACGCGGCCGTCAAAGGAGAATATACGTGGTCGATATTGAGGACCTGAAATCAAAGTTCCTGAACCTGGAATACGACACCAAGACATTCGAGCTGGATCCGCAGCGGGCGATCGCCATCGCCAAAGCATCTGGCGAGATCCTGCCGCAGTTTACCGATCCGGAGCATGCGGAGTTCGAAGCGGTACCAGCGATGGTGGCAAGTCTGGCATCCGGCCGGCGTCTGCCCATCGACTTCCCCTCGCTCGGCGGCATTGCCATGGACGGAGGCAAAGCGGTCACCTCACTCAAAGCGATCCGGCCCGGAACCCCGCTGACCGGTCGTACACACCTGCACGACATCTACGATAAATCCGGCCGCTCAGGACGAATGATCTTTCTGGTTGCCAGGATGGAAATTTTCAACGAAGGCGGTGAACACGTCGCAACCAGCGATTCCCGTATGGTCATTAGAGAGAAGCCTGACGCATGAGTATTAAAACAATCGCTGACGTCGAATTCGGCGTTGAACTGCCTACCTTCGATCCCGACACCTCACTGGCAACGGTAAGCGCATTCGCCGAAGCCGTTGGCTGGGGCCGTGGCGGCCGTTTCACCAGCCACGAAAAAGCCAAAAAGGAAGGCCTGCCTGGCGCTCTGGTCCCGGGCATTATGGGAATGGGATTTCTAACCAGCATGATTCATCGGTGGGCGCCCACTGCCAGAGTCACCTATGTAGACACGGTTTTTCGTGCCCCGATGATTGCCGATCAGGTGGCGCATATCGGTGCTGTCGTCACCGATGTGGATGAAGAAACCGGCACGGTGGAACTGGATGTGACCATCAAGAACGATAAGGACGAAACGCGGGTGTTTGGCACTGCCAAGGTTGTTCTGCCTGTGGCTTGAAACCAGGTCAGCGGGCGATCAGAAGAGATCGTTGAGCGGGGTTTACCAGCGTACACGCATTCAGATCAGCGTGCACAACGGCCTGTAGATCTCTGGTCGCCAACCAATAATGCAAATTGGGCACAAATCAATTTGCAGGCTATGATCACCAGCGAACACAACGATGGATCTCAGACAATGAACTGGCAGCAGTACGAATCGGAACGCGAACAGCAACTGGAAGATGCGCGCCGCAAGGCGGCTTCGATGCCACTATCTGAGATCGATGTTGGTCACTGGGATCTGATGCGCGCAGACACAATCTGGCCGTATTTTGAACGGTTGCGTCGCGAGGCTCCCGTTTACTTTCACGAAGACAGTATCGTTGGTCCTTTCTGGTCGGTGACAAGCTACGCACTGGTCAAGGCCATCGACACCGATGCAGCGCGCTTCTCATCGGAGCCCACCATCGGTTTAAACGTCGGGTCCGAGCAGGACAACGCCTCGAGCTTCATTGCCATGGACAACCCCGAACACGCCACTCAACGCAAGGCAGTGGCGCCAGTCGCAGGCCCCCGCAATCTGGCCGCCCTCGCTCCGAACATCCGCGAGCGGGTCATTGGAATCCTCGATAGCCTGCCTGTTGGTGAAACATTCAACTGGGTAGATCGGGTGTCGATTGAACTCACCACACAGATGCTGGCAACGCTTTTCGACTTTCCCTTCGAGGATCGCCACAAACTCACGCGCTGGTCGGACATCGCCACCTCGCCTCGAAAAGCCGGCTTGTGGTCCACGCTGGAACAAAGGCAGCAGGAACTCAACGAATGTCTGGAGTACATGACCAGACTGCGCGATGAGCGCAGCGAAAAGCCGGGTGGTCACGACCTGCTGAGCATGCTGGCACACAACGAAGGGACTAAGGACATGTCGCCGCGGCAGTTTCTCGGCAACCTTCTGCTGCTCATCGTTGGTGGTAACGACACCACCCGAAACTCGATCTCGGGTGGCGTGCTGGCCATGAACCGCTATCCGGAAGAGTTCGAAAAACTGAAAGCCGATCGTTTGAAAATCCCGAATGCGGTCGCCGAGATCATCCGCTGGCAGACACCGCTGGCTTTCATGCGTCGGACCACAACCGAAGATGTGGAGATCGGTGGCACGGTTATCCCCAAAGGCGAACGTGTGCTCATGTGGTACGCCTCAGGCAACCGGGACGAAAGCGTGTTCGAAAACGCTGACCGGTTCGACGTCGAGCGCACCAACGCGCGTCAACATCTTTCCTTTGGTTATGGTGTGCATCGCTGCATGGGCAACCGGGTTGCCGAACTTCAGCTCAACATCCTCTGGGAGGAAATGCTCAAGCGCTATACACGCATCGAAGTCGTCGGTCCGCCTGTGCGGGCCATCTCGAACTTCGTGCGCGGCTATACCGACCTGCCGGTTAAGTTGCACGCCTGACTCAAGGCCGCTTAAGCAGACAGCTTCCGGGTCGACAAGTGTTGCGGTCCCGGAATCTTCCACATTGATGTTACTGAGCACAGGTCTATTCGAAATGAGTCACTGAAGATCAGCCTAGCGACCCTACAGTGACGCATACGCCGCCGTACGTATGTCGTCTGCCAGTGGCAGCGCTGAACCCGCATACTGGGTCATGATGGTTCCGGTCAGATTCATCGAGGGATCGACCCAGAAGAAGGTACTGGCCGCTCCTGCCCAGCCGAACTCTCCCTGGCCTGTAATGCCGACCGCCTGACCCTGATCGAGCATCACGCGCCCCACCAGACCCCAGCCATAGCCGGGCAGCACATTCATACCGATACGCAACGGTAATTGATCAGCCGGCAGTCGATTCGCCTGCATGAAACGATGCATGGTTGACGAGATCAGATGCCGGCCATCCGGTGCGCGGCCATCGAGCAGCATCCGGGCAAAACGCGCGTAGTCATCAAGCGTAGAGAACAACCCATGACCGCCGCGAATGAACTTTCCTGGTCGATCCGACGGATACATGTCTTCAACATCCAGCCGTGCGAGCGTTTGTGGTTGCGGGGCGAGCGGCGGCAACCGATCCAGATCGCCGCTGCCATACATGGGCATGATCCGTTCGGCATCAACCGGCGCTACCGCGAAGCCGGTATCGTCCATACCGAGGGGATCAAATATCTGTTCTTTCAACAATTCGTCCAACGGTCTGTTTGCAGCCCGCTGAATGACGTGCGCAAGGACGTCGGTCGACACGCCGTAGCGGAAAGCACTGCCTGGTTGATGTGCAATGGGCAGACCTGCGAGCACGTCCATCATCTCTTCCAGTGTCTTACTTCCATCGCCACTGACGCGGGCCTCTCGATAGTAGGGTGCGATCTGACAGCCGACGATAAACTCGTAGCTGAAGCCGGCACGATGGGTTAAAAGGTCTTCTACCATCACCGGTCGTTGTGCAGGCACCAGGCTGCCATCCGCGCCAAGAACCCTGAGGTTGGCAAAGTCCGCATCAAACGCCTGCAGCATGTCGAAGAGGCGCAGTTTGCCCTGCTCGATCAGCATCAGGGCCATGAGCGACACGATGGGTTTGGTCATTGAGTAAATACGATACAAAGCCCGCTTCGGGATCGCCGTACCCGACGCGTGATCGGCAACCCCCGACGATCCTCTGGCTGCGACTTCACCATCCCGCTCGATCAACCATTCAATTCCAGCGAACTGCTGCGCGTTTACGTACCTGTCAGCAACACGCTGAATGCGTTGCATATCACTCTCCTGCCAGTTCTTTCAATATCGCCAGGTCAGGTCGACCCCGCCCGGCCGTGTTCAGTGCAATGATAACTACCTGGTCAACACCGAGTTGCCGGTGCTGCTCGAGCCTTTCGCGAACTGCATCGACACTCCCCCACGCAACCAGGGTGTCCACCAGCGCATCGCTGCCACCATCTGCATAGTCAGCCGGGCTGAAGCCCTGAGCGCGCCAGGCGCGCTGGTAGTTGGCCAGCGGAAGGTAAATCGATATTGCGCGCCGGGCGATTCTTCGGGCCTCCACCGGATCTTCCTGAACAATACAGGGCTGAATCACGATGAGCTGCTGATCATCGGAAAGTTGCGCCCGGGCCTGCCGGTTGTAGCTTTCTGTCTGCAGATAGGTTAGCACACCATTGGTTCGCTCAGCGGCAATCGCAAGCAGCCTGGGACCGTGAGCGGCCAGGTAGACGGGGATCTGCCCGCTCTCGATGGACAACGGGGCCGACTCATACGCGCTGAAAAACTGGTTGAGCTTTTCTACCGGCGATATCCAGGTGTGACCGCGTACGGTATTGCCAATGGTGTTGGACACCCCCAGACCAAGAGCGAACCGATCGCCAGAGAATTCAGCCAAAGTCGCGGCCGCTGCGCGAACCGCCAGAGCATCACGAACATAGACGTTGGCTATGCCTGTGGCCACCGTGATGGCCTGTGTGGCCGCCAGCAGTGCGCCAACCGTAACAAACGGTTCCCGACCAAAAAGCTCCGGTACCCACAGGCTGGCCAGACCCGTCTCTTCAAGTGCTGCTGCAAAGGCGGGAAGCTCAGGCCCTTTGATCCCGTCTGTGTTGAACATCAAGCCGATTTTCATACCCTTCCCCTGCATTTCGATCTGCCCTTAGATTGACACATCACGACGACGACGCAATAGTCTGCATTAATCAAGGCAAATGATTCGATGCGTCGCGAACGACTGTCGAATTAAAAGGAACAGACAATGCAGACCTACGACATTCTGGTGTGGGGTGCCAGCGGTTTCACAGGAAAACTGGTAGCAGAATATCTGTACCGTCAGTATGGATCTTCAGGCGACCTCAAGTGGGCACTGGCCGGGCGCAACCGCAAGAAGCTGCAAGCCGTACGCACGGCAATTGGCGCAAGCTCTGAAGACCTTGACGTGTTAGTAGCGGACGCCGCAGACCTTGAGTCTCTGCGCGAGCTGGTGCAGCAGACCCGCGTGGTCTGCAGCACGGTTGGCCCTTACGCGCAATACGGCACCGGTCTTGTCCAGGCCTGCGCAGAGGCAGGTGTCGACTACTGTGATCTGACCGGCGAAGTGCACTGGATGCGCCAGATGATCGAGCAGCATGCATCCGCCGCCAGCGCAAGTGGTGCACGCATTGTGCACACCTGCGGTTTCGACAGCATTCCTTCCGATATGGGTGTTCTGTTTGTGCAGCAGACGATGTTTGAGCGCCACGGTGTCTATGCAAAACAGGTGAAATATCGCGCCAAAGATTTCAAGGGTGGATTCAGTGGCGGAACCGTGGCGAGCATGCTGAATATGATGGACGAGGCAGAGAACGATCCCACCATCAACGAAATCATGCAGCATCCCTATGCGTTGAACCCCTCCGACGACAATGGCGGTCTCGACGGTCCGGACCGTAAAGATGCATTTTATGATGAGGACTTCAGCGCCTGGGCGGCACCGTTCATGATGGCCGGGATCAATACACGCGTGGTCCGTCGAACCCAGGCACTCATGGATCATCCCTACGGGCATGAGTTCCGCTACGACGAAGCAACGCTGATGAAAGATGGACCCATCGGGGCGGTGAGTGCTGTAGCACTGAGTCTGGCAACTTCAACCATGATGAGCGCGAACGCGTTCGGGCCCGCTCGCCGGCTGATTGCGCGAATGTTACCCAGCCCCGGTGAAGGGCCAGATCAGGCAGAACGGGAAAACGGTTACTTCAAGATCGCTGTGTTGGCCAAACACCCAACCGATGCGTCAAAGAATATTCTGGCCCATGTGGATGGTGATAAGGATCCCGGCTACGGTTCGACCGCAAAAATGCTTGCCGAAAGTGCAATCTGTCTGGCCAAAGACGGCCTCAATACGCAAGGTGGATTCTGGACCCCGGCATCAGCAATGGGCAGCGCTCTTCTCCGGCGCCTGAACGACAACGCAGGGGTAAAGTTTACTGTAGCAACCTGAACAGCTTGAGGCGGCTAACCCGCAGCCCTCATTGCATGAACCAGGCGGTCAGCATGCGGATCTGGGTCTCATCCAGACGATCACCGAATGGCGGCATGATGCCGGTGCGGCCAACTGCGATCGAGTGCACCAGGGCCGGCATGTCGCTTCCGTACAGCCAGACATCATCCACCAGATCAGGCCCACCCAGGATCGGATTTCCAGTTGCATCGGCGCCATGGCAGGCTGAACAGAACTGCTGATATTTCACTTTTCCGGCGTTGTCATCCGAAACACTCTCACCCCGGCCCAGAGCCAGAACGAAACCGGCGACCTGGTTGACCCCTTCGTCGCCCAGCGCCGCTTGCCAGCCCGGCATAACGGCAATACGACCGCCGCGCAGCGTCTGCATAATGTCGCTCTCACTGCCACCCCACTGCCAATCGGCATCACGCAGGTCAGGGAATAGATTAGCCTGCCCTTTCGCATCTTCACCGTGGCAATTTTCACAATTCTGCTCAAACACGCGTTCAGCTGAACGCATGGCGCTGCTGTTTTCTTTGAGTGTCTGGATCGATGCATCACGGATGAGTGTACGCGTGTCGGCAAACTTCGCGTCGTAGGTCTCGTAACTCTGTTCCAGGCGACCGCCCTGGGACCAGTTGAGCACCCCTTTGTAGCTGCCGAGACCCGGATAGAGCATCAGATAAATCACCATCACGATCAGCAGGGAAAAGATAAACCAGAACCACCACATGGGCGCCGGGTTAGTCCCTTCACTCAAGTTCTCATCCCAGACTGGCGAAGGCTTATCGTGGCCCTGGCTGAAGTACACGCTGTAAACCAGCCAGCTCATACCGCCAAGACTGATCAGCGTGATCAGTGTTACCCAGCCAGCCCAGAAGTCCTGTGGCAGGTCAGCCATCGACATCCTCCCGCGCCACAAATTCTTCGTCTTTCAACGGGATCCTTGCGGATTCTTCAATGTATTCATTTGAAGAACTTAAAGACACCCACATGACCAGACCGGCCATGAACGCCATGACCAGCATGTCACCGGCGAATATAAAATAGGTCATCAATGGTGGGCTCCCGTCGCTGGGTGTAACCCAAGACCCTGCAGGTAAGCAATCAGCGCATCCAGTTCGCTCTTGCCCTCTAATGCCGCAGGTGCCCCCTGGATCTGCTCCTCGGTATACGGATGACCCAGGAACACCAGTGCGTTGAGCCTGGCGGTGATATCACCATCTGCATTCGCAGCGCGCTCGGCAAGCCATGGATACGCCGGCATGATTGAGTCCGGCACCAGCTCACGCGGATTCATGAAGTGCACACGATGCCAGTCATCGGGATACTTTCCGCCGATCCGGTGCAGGTCCGGCCCGGTCCGCTTG
>JAQBYL010000083.1 GCA_027622495.1 Pseudomonadota bacterium | reverse complement strand
ATCTTTTTACCGTTGGCGATCGCGTCACGGGTTTCTTCAGGAAAACGCACCCGGAAGTCGATCACTTTGGCTGACTTGTCACTGATGATCTCGATGGGCCGATCGGTCCCCTGTTCATCTGCCCCGGCGATATAGGCGGCCACCGCTTCAAGGGGCCGGACGGTTGCAGAAAGGGCAATGCGCTGAAACTCACCCGCAATCCAGGCCAGACGTTCCACCGCCGTCATGAGGGTTACGCCGCGCCGGTTGTCGACCAGCGCATGGGCCTCGTCGAGAATCACGGTTTCCACCGTCGAACACGCGTGACGACCTTTGTCGGTTGTCAGCAGCAGGTTCAGACTCTCAGGGGTTGTGATCAGGATGTCCGGCGGTTTGCGCAGCATGCGCTGGCGATCGCCTTGTGATGTATCGCCTGACCGCACCTGCACCGAAAGCGCTGGTGCGATGCCCTGTTCGCGCATTTCTGCAAGTGGACCCAGCAGGTTGCGCTGGATGTCGTTGTTCAGCGCTTTGAGAGGCGAGACATACAGCACCCGGGTGCGCCCCGGTTGCCAGTCGCCGCGAACGAACCGGTCGATGGCGATCAGAAATGCCGTCAGTGTTTTACCACTGCCGGTGGGGGCGGTGATCAGAACATGTTTGCCCTGGTTGATGATTGGCCAGCTTGCACTTTGCACCTGTGTCGGCGCGTTGAAACTGGTTTCAAACCAGGCTCGAACTGCCGGGTCGAAGCTTTGCAGCGCATTCATCTGGCGGGCCGCATGAGTATTTCCTGGGTAACGGTCGCGATGGCCGGGCGCACGCTCAACAATTGCGCAAGATCTGTCAGATCGCCATGAAGCATGCGGCAATTATTGCTTATTCAAACGGGATTGGGGCGTTACCGGTCGATCCCATACAGTTTGGCTGCGTTATCACGCAGGATCATCCGTTGCACCCCGGGATCCAGATGGCCGATCGCTTCCTGCACCCGGCTTGCGCTGTCGGGATACAGGCAGGTGGGATGTGGGAAGTCGGTCTCGAACATCACCTGGCTTGCCCCCAGCGCCTCAATCGCAGACCCGAGGGTTCGTGACTCAAACCAGAAGCAGCCATAAAACTGACGCTTGAAGTATTCGGATGGCTTCATCGACAGATGTGCCAGGTGCTCGGGCGCAGTCTCACCAAACTGGTAGTCCAGGGCTTCGAGCAGGAACGGCAACCAGCCGATACCGCTTTCGACCGACACGAACTTGAGATTCGGGTAGCGCTCCGGCACATCGCTGACCAGCAGGTTGGCGAGCCACCTCAGTTGACCCAGAAAAATGGCGGCGCCCCCCAACGACAGCTTTACGTCGCCGGACCAGGTGTCGTAGGGCACCGACCCGGACCAGTCGATGTCGCCAGAGGAGGCCCCGATGTGAAAATTGATCGGCATGCTGAGTGCCTCGCAGACTTCCCAGAACCCGCGCCATTCCGGCTGTGCGAAGTTCGGCATGCCGGAGTCGTGCGGGTTGGAGCACATGACGATGCCGCGGGCCCCCGCTGCGTGCGAGCGTTCCACCTCTTTGATAGCCGCCTGGATGTCCCACCACGGCACCATCGCCATGGGCAGAATTCGATCACCGGAGCGTGTCTGCAGATCGCGCATCCAGTCGTTGTAAATCTGCACACAGGCGATGCGCAGATTCTTGTCTTCGATCCGCAGGAAATTCTGGTTGCCGAAGCCGCCGACGTTGGGATAGACGATGCCATGGCTGATGCCCAGGGAATCCATCATTTCCAGGCGCGCATCGCAGTCATAGGAAGCCGCGTGCACCCGATCGATGTCGGCGCGCAGAAAGCGCAGGCCGAGCATCTTGCCGCCGTCCGGCAGAATGGCCGAAACAGCGGAGTTACCTGCAATGGGGATGTCGCCATTGACCACCCAGACGGTCTTGCCGTTGTGTTGTTTGATCTGTGGTACCAGATCCCGGTATTTGGCAGGTGCAAGGCTGGTCCACAGATCGTGGGGCTCGCTCCAGTGGGTGTCACTGTCAACGATCTGTACGTCGGGGAAAATCCGGGCGGTGGCGGGTGCGTTCATGACGTTTCACCTTCGCGGTTGTGGATGTCGAGCGCACCATTGTACGCCCGAAATATTGATCGATCAGCCTCCATACATACGCCTTGCCGCGCTGGTGAGTTCTTCGCGGAAGTCCGGATGGGCAATCTCGGCGAGAAGGCGGGCTCTCTGTTTGATGGATTTGCCCTTGAGTTGCGCAATCCCATGTTCTGTCACAACGTAGTCGACGTAGGTCCTGGGTACTGTAACCGCTGCTCCTGCGCCAAGCGTGGGAACAATACGTGAGACCCGCGTTCCGGTTGTGGTGGGAACCGAACTTGAGGGTAGAACACTGATCGATTTGCCACCGTCTGAGTACGCGCCTGCAAGCATGAACACCGTCTGCCCACCGACACCGGAGTAGGGTCGATGATCCAGGGCCTCGGCGCACACCTGACCGGTTAGATCGACGCACAGCGTGTTGTTCACGGCTACGAAATTTTTCTGCTGGATCAGGCGACGCAGATCGTCGGTGTGGCCGAAATCGTAGAGTTCGAAATTCGGATGTTCGTTTATACGTCCGAGTTCTTCGGCGTCCAGGGCCACGCAGGCACTCCCAACAACCTTATAGGGGTGCAGGGTTTTGTACTTGCCGGTCACCACGCCCTTGTCAACCAGGTCGACCACACCACCGGTGATGAGCTCGGTCTGAATGCCCAGATCGTTGCGGAAATCCAGATAGTGCGCGAGCGCCGCAGAAACGGTGCCGACACCCATCTGGATAGTATCTCCATCGTTCACCAGTTCAGAAGCAACCAGTGTGCTGATCGTGTCTACCACATCGACTTCTTCCCCACTGGGTGCAGGGACCTCAAAGCTGGTTCCTGTTGGAATTCGCTCAACGAACAGATCGATCTGACTCACGTGGATGAAGTTTTCGCCCCCGGTGCGGATAAAGCCCGGACACACCTCGGCGATGATCCGTTTGGATTTGCTCGCAACAGTTCGCGACAGCCACACGCCGTGGCCGAAGCTGCAGAAGCCGTGCTTGTCGGGCGGTGAGACCGGCACCATGAACACATCGGGGTTCTGATGAAAACCGGGTGGGATTTCGTAGCTCTGCCAGATGCCCACCGGCAGATACTCCATCTCTCCGGCGTGACAGGCCTGCCGGTTCGGCGGCGTTGCGTAGTTGTCGTAAAGCTTGAACGCGCCGTTGAGCTCTGGCGCGGTCCAGGAGGTGAATGCGGCTGGATGATCGATGCGCACATTGCTGATATCGCGCTTGACTGCTCTGGTTTTTAACGCCTCGCACAGGCTGTGCGGTGTTGTTGAATAGGGTGCGACGTGCACCACATGGCCCGACTGGATGGTGCCGACTGCGTGCTCGATGCTCACCAGCTTTTCACCGCATTGATCTTGCCAGTTCATTCTTCTCCCTCATGAACAGTCCCTCGACCACAGTATGCCTGAATCAGCTATGCTTAAAGCGAAACTCATCCGTGTCGGGCAAATTTTCGGGTAACCAGTGTGAATATTGTTTTTCCCCAGGTGAGCATGAATCTGGTGCGGCCCAAGGCGCCGGTGATGGCGAGCGTTGTGTCCAACGAAAGTGCCATGCGGGGAAAATCTGCAAACTTTGTACGGCACACGGTTCTGGATGTCAGCGGAACCCCTTTGCAAGGTTGCTTTCGAGCGGGTCAGTCGTTTGGTGTGATCGCTCCCGGGGTTGACGAAAACGGCAAAGCGCATAAACCCCGTCTGTATTCGATTGCCTGCCCGACCTCCGGTGAGGACGGCAGCGGGTGTTGGATATCCACCACACCAAAGCGTCTGATCGACGAAACCAGACCACAGAGAAAGGGCGATGTGGCCGGGAGGCACACCCTGTTCCTTGGGGTATGCAGTAATTATCTGTGCGATCTTCAACCCGGCGACCGGGTGGCGTTGAGTGGACCTCAAGGAAAGAGGTTTCTGCTTCCTGAAGACGTGGATGCGCATGACTACCTTCTGATTGCCACTGGCACCGGTATTGCGCCGTTTCGAGGCATGGTGATGGAGATGCTGATGGGGCCGCGCCCTACAACCAGTCGGATTGAACTGGTTATGGGCGTGCCTTACACCACTGATCTTCTGTACGATGACTTGTTTGTCGAGCTCGCGCGGAAGCACGCCAACTTCAACTATCATGTTGCGATCTCGCGGGAAGATCAGCATCTGTACGTAGACGCCTTGATCGACCGCAATATGCCCACATTCAAGCCAATGCTTCGCAACGAGCGCACCCTGATCTACCTGTGTGGCATCCAGGGCATGCAGCAGGGGTTGTTCAGTTGTCTTACCCGGCATGCGGTGGCGGAGCCGTATATCGACACGAATGGTAAACCAGGCAGGCGTTGTATGCTGGAGGTGTACTAGGGTGCCGACTAAACGCCAGACGAAATCACGGTTTGACTAGCAGCCGCCAAACCAGGTATCAACGCTCCGATACCAGCTGAGATGAAGATTTGGACCCGATTACCCAAGGTGCGTTAGGCAGTGCGTTCGCTCAGGCGGGTAACGGCAGACGCTGGCAGCGCGTACGCGATGCCAGCGTCATTGGCGCCTTATCCGGAATGGCTGCAGATCTGGATGTGCTGATTCAATCGTCGACGGATCCGCTGCTGTTTCTTGAGTACCACCGCCATTTCACCCACGCGTTGGCTTTCATCCCTTTTGGTGCCTTGATCTGTGCAGGGGCATTTTATTTCTTTGTCCGTCGGCGCATGCGCTTTCGTGAGGTTTATCTGTTCTGCGTGTTGGGTTACGCAAGTCACGGCCTTCTCGATGCCTGCACCACTTACGGCACCCTGTTGTTCTGGCCATTCAGCGATATGCGCATTGCCTGGAATGTGGTTTCGGTTATTGATCCGTTGTTTTCGGTGCCTCTTGTTCTGTGTGTGTTGCTGGCGTTTGTTCGCCGGTCAGCGCGCTGGACCGGTGTCGGTCTGATCTGGGGAGTGTGTTATCTCTTGTTAGGTGTTCTGCAGAATCAACGGGCTGAAACTGCAGGTTGGGAGCTGGCTCAGAGTCGTGGTCATACGCCGGTGAGGCTGGAAGCCAAGCCGGGTTTTGCCAACCTTCTGGTCTGGAAGGTGGTTTATGAACATCAGGGCGTGTTCCATGTCGATGCCATTCGTACTGGTCTGAAGGTTAGTGTTTATCCAGGTGCGAGTGCGGAGAAGCTGGACATCAGCCGCCATCTGCCCTGGCTGCAGGCATCCAGCACACAGGCGAGAGATGTTGAGCGTTTTCGCTGGTTTTCGAATGACTACCTGGCGGTGCAGTCGGCGAACGAGGTGGTCGATGTGCGTTATTCAGCCCTTCCCAACGAGATCAGACCGCTATGGGGGATTCGCCTGCATCCCGAGGGGAACGATGACACCCACGTGGAATATTTCACCGAGCGAAGGGTGGATTCTGATCAAGGGCAAAGGCTGCTCGGCATGCTGCTCGGCAGATAGCTGATATTGCGTTCATGTTGCACTTGCCAAACATTCCTTTCCATCTCGAACGCGGTTATTGTTTGGGATCGTGTCGGTGAGGTGAAGGGTTAATGGGCGTCTCCAGACGAAGATTGCTTGGCACAGCGTTGGCGCTGCCGGCTGCTTCATTGCTCCAGGCAAGTTCCGATCCAGTCGCTGAACTCGTGGACCAGATCCGTAACTCGATGATGCATGGCCAGTCTGGCGTCGCAGAGGTTCTGGCCCGACTGATCAGCAATCCGGCAAAACTGTTGGCTGTTCTCGGCACGCCTGCCGAGGGCGGCATAACACCGCTATACAATGATTTTCAGATCACCATTCTGAATATCGTCTGGGCGCCATTGATGGTGCTCAGACTGCACGATCACAACATGTGGGCTTCAGTCGGTGTGTACGGAGGCCGCGAGGACAACGTGTTCTGGGAGCCTGGCAACGATTCCATCCGTGCAAAAAGTGCAGCATCGCTGGGGACAGGGGAGGTGGGATCGCTAGCGCGTGATGCAATACATTCGGTGATTAACCCCACCAGAAAGCTGACTGGCGCGATCCACGTTTACGGCGGCGACTTTTTTCATCTCCGGGACCGGCGGTCCGAGCGTGTACGAAGGTAAAGATATGTTGTCGGCGCACCGCGGCATGAACATCAGCAATGATGAGTTCGTCGCTGTGCTGGATGATGCGATGCAGGCTCTGGAAAAAAATGGCATCGGGCAGCGGGAGAAAGAAGAGGTGTTATCGATCTTCTTCAGCATGAAGGGCGATATCGTCCACGTTTAGATCCGGCGAGAGACGAACCCGAGGACTTGGGCCGGAGTAATCTGCCAGAGTAAGATGTGACCAGATTCGTAGTCGTTGCGTTGACAATCGGTCTCGGGATCAATCCGATCGCAGGGTCTGCAGTGGGCAGTCCGGTGGCAGCTTGTATCGCTTTGCAGTCGCCTCAATGGTCGAGCCAGGAAATCTGAGTCTGGGCGCAGATCTGCAGTCAGAGGGACGCAGATTTTTCCAGCCTCCAGAATGGATCGACACCCGTTCGCCCGAGAGCGGATGCCATCACGTCGGCACAGGATGTCGTTTGGACACAGGAGAGAATTGTCAGGTCCAAATTCCTGTACGACATTCTGTTAAGAGGCCTGAAAAAGCCTGGTGGCTTCGCTACGGCGAATGCCTGCTTTATTCCCTGGACCAGGCCATACCGTTGGGCCTGGTACTGCTGTCGTTTTTTAGGCGCTGGATTGGCAGGTGCAATCGGTTGACAACTTCGTCATGAATATATGGTCGTTGAGTTAAAATACATAGATTGAGTACCCGATTTTATGAATAACCTGTCGATTACGGTAGTAAGAGATCAGAACGGCTCCAGTGTGTTCGACACTGACACGCTGCCGTGGAACGACACCCGTGGTGGTGACGTTGCTGTCACACCGTTTGTACGGGCTACAGACATCGGCTATCTGCGGATGGCTGCCGGCTACAACTCTGATTGGCACAACGCACCGCGTAAGCAGTACGTGCTGGTTCTGGAAGGGACCATGACTATTCGGGTTTCTAACGGTGATCAGCGCGATTTTTCTGCGGGAACCATCCTGCGTGTGGAAGACACCAGTGGTCAGGGGCACTGTACCAGGGATGGCGGTGGTGCCGGGGTGTTCCTGGCCTGGGTTCCAGTGCCTTGACTGGCCTATGAAACCAAACGACCTCGATACCAGTTGTTCGAATCATGAAAGTCAGCCACGGCGTTACCGGGCGGCACCAGTTGATCAAACAGCACACGATCCTCATCGGCTAAACTCATCTCGAGGATCGGGAGAGCATCTTCAAGGTGCTCCAGCGTGCGTGGACCATAGATTGGTGATGTGACCGCAGGTTGGTCCTTCACCCACAACAACGCCAGCTGCGACGCCGACATCTGGCGCGCTTCGGCCATCTTTGCCACCTCGAGCGCAACTGCCAGACCTTGATCAGTAACCCGTGTGGCAAACCGTTTGCCCCACAGTGCTGCGCGTGATCCGTCCGGGGTCTTGTCATTGGCCTGGTAGCGGCCTGCCAGTATCCCACCAGCGACCGGTGACCACGGCAGAACTGCAAGACCATATTCCTGGCACAGCGGGATCAATTCGTTTTCGATCCGCCGATCGAGCAGGTTGTAAGGTGGTTGCTCACTCACATAGCGATGCAGGCTGAATTTTTCGCTCAGGGCCAGAGCTTCCATCACCTTCCAGGCGGGATGCGTACTCGCACCAACGTATCGCACTTTGCCTGAACGGATCAGGTCATCGAACGCGCGAAGCGTTTCATCATGGGCAACGTTAAGGGCCGGCCGATGCAGTTGATAGAGATCGATGTGATCAACGCTTAACCGATTGAGTGAGTCTTCGCAGGCTTTGATGATGTGATGTCGCGAACCGCCGCGATCGTTGGGTGCGCTGCCAACCGGTGAATATACTTTGGTTGCCAGGATGATCTCGTCTCGACGACCGCTTTCCCGTATGGCGTTCCCGGTAATTCGTTCGCTTTCTCCACCCGTGTACACATTCGCGGTGTCGACGAAGTTGATGCCTGCGTCCAGCGCTCTGGCCACAATGCGCATTGAACTCGCTTCGTCCGTTGGACCACCAAAATTCATTGTCCCCAGGCAAAGTGGAGAAACCATGACGCCGGTGCGCCCTAGACTGCGATATTCCATAAAGACCTCCCCGGCAGTCGATTCGTTGGTACACCGTCAATTCTGCGCATCCGCAGCGGTATGATTGCATCGTATGACGTCAGCCCGGCAGGATCTACCATCGGCAGGCATTCAGCTCGGGATTGTGTGAAGTTTCGGGTCTGGAAGGCGCATGTTAGTATCTGGCAAAACACACCCATGGGCTTCCAGGAACTGTTTTGCTGAGCTGTTTTTACTCCACAAAGGAGGGATTAGCGGATGAATATTTCTCAAATCTGCGATGGTCGACGTGCACTTCTTGCGCTTACGCTCCTCGCTTGCGGGCTATCACTTACCGGTCCCGGGTATGCCGCCGAGCAAACCGCCTGGGGCACCCCCAGACTGGAAGGGGTATGGGATTTCCGAACGATCACGCCCCTGGAACGTCCAGAAGAATTCGCAGATAAAGCGGTCCTGAGCAAAGCGGAGGCCAGCGCGCTAACGGGTAAAACCCTCAGCCGGTTTGTCGACATCAGGGTTGAAGACAATGCAGCACTCGACCTGGAAGGCAGTTACAACGCGTTCTGGCTTGATCGCGGCACCAGCCTCGATGAGGGTCTGCGCACGTCGTTGATCGTTGATCCGCCGGATGGGCGCTTGCCTGCGATACTGCCGGAGGCTAAGGCCCGGATGCTTGCCCAGAACCAGGCGCGCATGCCGTTCGTTCGCGACTATTTTTCCTATAGTGTTGGCCCGGACTATCTTCATGCGGATCCGGAGTCGCTCGGTCTTTCGGAACGTTGCCTGGTGGGATTCAATGCCGGTCCACCGCTCACACCCAGTGCATACAACAACAATCTGCGCATCATTCAGACACCAGATCACGTGGTGCTGGTCACCGAGATGATTCATCAGGCGCGTATCGTACCGCTCAAGCAACCTGGCGCGGTACCTGCGGATCTCGAGCAGTGGATGGGCCGTTCCGTTGGTTGGTGGGAGGGTGACACGCTCGTTGTGCAGACGAGCCACTTCAGCGAGAAGACGCCCGCCTATCAACTTCCCATAGTAATCACCGACCCGGACGCGAGTGGTGCGATTGGATCTGGTTCGAACATGCACCTGACGGAACGATTCACGAGGGCGGGCGAGGGACGACTCGATTATGAGTACACGCTGGATGCACCCGACGCCTTTGTGCGGCCGTTTACTGTGCGCTTCTCAATGCGGGCGACCGATGACCAGTTGTTTGAGTACGCTTGTCACGAGGGGAATTACGCAATGGGCGGAATCCTGCGTGGCGCGCGGCTGGCTGAGAAGGAGGCAATAGCTGCGAAAGCGGATCACGATTCGAGAAGTGCTCCGCGTCCGTAGTGCTGTCAGCGCTCGTGTTCCATAGAGATTTCGAGACCGTTTAGAGGTGCAAAGCACTTGCGATTCTGTTCCAACTCTGGGAACAGGGCACACTGATATCCGAAAAGTACAAACAGAATATTTGATCGATCGAGGGATGCGACATGGATGAGAATCTGACGACGCTGCGTGAGTTTCTGGGGAAGGATCTGGTGGAGGCAATGATCCGGGTTGGGTTGATCGCCTTTCTGGCATTCATCTGCGTACGGATCTTCACGCCGTTCATGGGGCTCATGATGTGGGCGCTGATTCTCGCGGTCGCGCTCTATCCATTGCACCAACGGCTTGCTCAAGCGTTGCAGGGCAGACAGGGTCTGGCGGCGACATTGGTGGTTATTGCAGGTCTAGTGTTGATCGGTCTGCCAACTTTTATGCTGGGCAATTCATTCGCCGGGCACATTCACGACTTTTATACGGCGTTCACAAGTGACTCGGTGATTGTCAAACAACCTGGTCCAGAAGTTGCCCAGTGGCCGCTCATCGGAGAAAAAGTTTACAGCGTGTGGAGTGCCGCAGCCGCTGATCTTCCTGCCTATCTGCAGACTCTGCAGCCCAGGCTTGGGAACATCTCGCGTCAACTGTTGGAAATCGCGGCGGGTACGATGGGGGCTATTTTTCTGTTCCTCGGTTCGTTGATCGTTGCCGGGATGATGATGGCCTGGGGTCAGTCAGGCAGTGACACAATCGGGCGGCTATTACGCCGGGTTGCGGGTGAGCAGCAGGGTCCGCATCTTCATGTTCTCGGGACCGGTACCATTCGATCTGTTGCGATCGGGGTAATTGGCGTTGCCTTCATACAGGCTCTTTTGCTCGGGATTGGGTTTTTTGGCGCAGGCATACCGGCTGCGAGCGTGCTTGCGGTTGTGGTGATGATGATGGGTATCCTCCAACTACCGGCAGCACTGGTGTCGCTTCCCGCAATCGGCTACATCTGGTGGGCCGGTGATAGTTCAACGGTTATGATGGTTGTCTGGAGTGTGTACATTCTTGTTGCAGGTCTCGCCGATAACGTGCTCAAACCACTGTTTCTAGGGCGGGGTGTCGACGTGCCCATGCCGGTTATTCTGATCGGCGCCCTGGGGGGCATAGCTACCAGCGGCATCGTCGGTCTGTTCGTTGGTGCAGTGCTCCTGGCGGTAGGTTACAAAATCCTCATGGGCTGGGTGGATCAGGATGAGAGTGTCGAAACTGCTTTAACATCTGGTGAAGCCGCTACACCGGAAATCAACCCGTGAATCTATTGCTGGGGCTTGCGACCATGGTGGCCTGTCTTGCGCTTCAGTCGCTGTTGGTGGTTATCGCGTTGCGTTATTACTCGCGCAGCGAATCGCTCGTCAGCAGTCCCTCGATGACGACCAGTCTGCTGGTAATCTCAGGTGTCATGATGTTTCTCCTTGTAGCGAACATACTGCAGGTAGGCATCTGGGCACTGTTGTTTCTGGGACTGGGAGAATTTAGTCATTTCGACGAGGCGTTGTATCACTCAGCGGTCAACTTCGCGACACTCGGCTACGGTGACATCGTCATGTCGGCGAAACACAGGATGCTGGGGCCGCTGGAAGCGATCAACGGCGTGATCATGATCGGTGTATCCACGGCAGTTCTGATGACCGCGTTCAAAGACGCGATAGACAAAACAGCCAATGCCCGGCGATCTTGAGTGTCAACCGATACTAACCGGTTCGATGCCCTGGCCTGTGCAACTGGTTCGTCTCGGGGGGGTTAGTGCGGCACGTCGCCGGCGAGGGTGAGTCGGTGCATGTGGCGGCGTTCGCCCGGATAATCGTTGAGGGCGTAGTGATTCACCCAGCGATTGTCCCAGAAAGCCATCGACCGGATCGGAGAGGTGTTTGATACTTCTTCGTCGGATTTTGCAGGCATTGATCGATTGCCGGGTTTGATAGCGGCATTTCTGATCGAGATCGACATGGTGCCCATGGGTGGAACTGGCCGATAGATCAGGTCGGTGTGCCAGCCACCACCGAAATTACTGCTCTCATCGGGTTCTTTGATGACCGGGATCACTTTGGGATGACCCTCCGGGGGTTGAACGAAGGGGTAGTCTTCCAGTTCTCAAAAAAGAATGCCGAGCGCGATCTGCGCAGTTGGATCGAGGCGTTGATTGCGGAAGAAAGTGTTGAGGCGCGGCAAGCTTTTCTCCTGGTTAGGTGGGGGCTGTCTGGGCATCACATTTTGCGCGAACAAGATCGCTCGATGTGTGACAGCTTCTCAGAGTTTTCTGCCGTAGTCGATGTTGCCATTGTTGAAAAGAGGTTTGTGCCAGGGTTATGGAAAAAGACTCTCTGTTTTATTCGGGGTTGGGTGTAGGAAATCACTGAAATTTGCTGGTTTTGAGTGACTGTTGTCGACGATGTAGTTATACTGTATATATATACAGTTATCGGGAAGACAGTGAATTCATTGATAAAACTCGATCGATCTCTTGATGCGCTAGAGCAGGATCTGCTTGAGAGT
>JAQBYL010000082.1 GCA_027622495.1 Pseudomonadota bacterium | reverse complement strand
GTTGTACGGGCAGAGGATCGAGCACCACACTCGCACCGGTTTGCTCATCGATCTCAACCGGTTCACCTGACCAGGCAAGCATCATGGTGGCGAGGCAGACTTCGAACAGGGCGCGTTTTTCTTTCGGGCGCACACTGAAAGCTTTAAGCATATCGGGCGCAAAGCCCCGCCCTACCCCCAGAATCACCCGTCCACCAGACAATTGATCAAGCACAGCGACCTGTTCCGCCGCCTGCAGTGGGTGCCGCAACGGCAACAGATAGGAGGTGGTTGCAAGGCGTATGCGCGAAGTTCCGCCTGCAACTGCAGCCAGCAGCATCAAAGGGTCCGGGATTGCCCCCCGGTTGAAATGGTTCTCGGGCAGCCAGAACGATTCATACCCGCAGGCTTCGGCAAACTGAGCTTGTGCAGTCAGGCCGGCAGCACTGGCATCCTTGAAATCCCACGGTGTCAGACCCAGGTGCATCAGACCACCAGACTCAGAATCACATCGGGCAGCGTGCGCCAGATCCAGCACCACCAGAGAAATGACAGATTGGCAAAACCCATCAGGGTGAAGTGCAGACGGCGGGTGAACCACCAGTTGCTGGACTTCCAGACCGACATGCTTGACCACGGTTGCATGAAAACCAGCGGGACCAGCACAACCGGCAGCCAGAAAACCGAATCAAGCCGGCTGGCCCCACCCAGTATGAATTCCACCTGATCGCTCGCAGAAGTCGCCAGCGTCACAAAGAAACCGAGCACCAGCAACGCACACAAACCGGCCAGCAGGGCAAGACGGCGTTCCGGGTAGGCGTTACCCGATGACCTGTGCGTGAACGAAGACACTGGCCAGATTAAAAGAACCAGCAGGTTGATGGCGATCACGCCCAGCAACCAGATCACATTGACGTCCCGCCGTTCACTCAAGGGTGAGCGATGAAAAGCGATGACCGGGAACGCTGATGTGTGAAAGCCGCTGATCTGATCCCCTTCGCTGAAGAACCCGAGCCGGTCGTGGCCACCGACCTCAAAGAAAAGATCATTCTCGTCCGTTACCACGTATCTGCGCGGTGCGCGGCCCGCCATGCTCAGCACCAGTTCACTTCTGTCCGGGTCATAACTCACATCGACTGCGCTGATCGGCGTGAACAGTTTCATGAAGTTCGACTCTTCACGGCGCGCCATGGCGTACTGACCGACGTATCTTTGACCATTAAAAAGATCTGAATGACGGACTGGAGGCTCCGGGCTCAACCCGTGGTATCTGGCAAACGCCGCGACTACCTGGTCCACAGCTTGCGCTGAAACATCGGTATTCATCGACACGAACAGACCCAGGTTTTTTTCCGGCCACAACACCATCCGGGAATGAAACAGGATGGTGTCTCCGCCATGCCCCACCGCCCGTGCACCACCGGCAGTCTGTTCATAAAGCCCCAGGGTCAGACCATTGAGTTTCTGGTGCGGCAGATAGGCAGCGGTCAGCAGGCGCTGCTTGGAGTTTGCGTTCAACACCGCCGTTTCTCTGGGGTTGAGCAATTCCACCATCAGCCGGGCGATGTCTAATGCCGTGGCGCTGGTGCTGCCAGCCGGTGCCAGGCTGATGTATTCAAATGGTCGCCGCACCTGGTATCCGTCGACCTGCTGATAGCCTTGCGAGACTGCGTCACTCATGGCGGTGGTGGCGGGTGGCTGACGCGTGGTAGTTGAGGTCATGGCAAGGGGTGCGAGCACAAACTCATCGACATAGTCGTCCCAGTCCATCTCACTGACGCTCTCTACCAGGTGAGCCGCCAGGGCAGCCCCATAGTTGGAATAGGCAACAACAGTCCCGGGTAGCCAGAGGCGTGCAGGCATCTGCCTCTCAAGCGTTTCATGCAATGGTCGTAGCGCCCGCGGGCCGCTCACAAACAGGGTTCGCAACCGGTCTTCCAGACCCGGTGTGTGGGTCATAAGATGTCGCAGGGTGATTGGTTTGGGCACACTCTGATCGATCTGAAAGCGGGTCAGATAGTGGTTCACGTCGGCATCAAGATCCAGTTTGCCGGCCTCGATCTGCTGCATCACAGCGATCCATACAAGCACCTTGCTGATACTGCCGACCCGAAACAGGGTTTCTCGGGCCAGCACCGGACGCCCTTCCGCCAGATCGGCGTAGCCATAGCCCTTGGCGAGCAGCAGCCGCCCATCCTGTACAACCGATACGGTAGCACCCACCGTCTGCTCCGCCGCGAGGTGAGTCTCCATCACACCATCGAGAAACCGTTCCAGATTGATGTCGGCAGCCCGGGCCGTCGCACTATGACCGGCCCAGAGTGCCAGCACGATCAGGCTGTTTCGAACCAGCGCCGCGATTGTCATAGTGCTGGCACCGGTTTTTTTAAGGATTGAACCAACATCATGGCGCGCATTGTGCCAAGGACCGCAGCGATGTGCCGCTGTCTGGCAAAATCCTCATACAACGGGTCTTTATTGAGCAGCACGCAGCGCTCGCGATTCGCACAGCGGAATTCGGTGCTGCGCCCGAAGTTGTTGCCGGCGGGACCGTATTCACCGAAGCCACCGGGATTTTCGCTGATGGTCCAGAATGCCTCCCAGGACACCGGCAGCCCATTGATCTGCCCTTGAACCGCCGTCAGGGTTTCAAGCGCTGCTTCCTGCAAAACCCAAGCCAGGGACTCAACTGGCGCCATGAGTTGCTCGCAGCTTCGCGCTACCGATTCGGCTACACTGGCCAGGTCTACCGGATACTGATCAAAGCGGTCGCTCAGAGACAGACGCCACCAGCGCGAGACATAAACCGGGACTGTGTGGGCCGGTGAGGTCACATCCTGCACGTAGCCGACGACCCGCCCGAGCAGCCGATATTGCTCCGTGCTCTCTTCTTCGGCGCTCAATTCCTCGGTGAGAGCGTTGAACTGATCGTGAAAGCGCGTATCCATCAGCCACAAGATACTGCGGTTTTCGGTTTCTGACGGGGAGTAGTAATTCCAGCGGAACATCCGCGCAAAAACGCTGGAGTTTGATAGAGAAACGTTGCTCTTGGCGATGTAGCGCACCTGTAGCGCACTGAGCGAGGGGATGTCGGTATCGGCAACGCAGCGGTTGAACTGCTTGGCAGCCAGAAAGGTCAGCTGCTGGTGCAACTCCGCTTCATAGGCACCCGCGTACCCGGCAAAGAATACCGACGCGGCCAGCCACAGCCGTATGCAGGCATTCTTCAACGAAAACACCTGTGCGTGCACTTTCACCCTAAACCCCTCCATGGCAGGGGATAGTAACCTCTTGTGAGTAGTAATCCACAGACTGCTTTGGCAAACTCACTTCGAAAGGGGATCACAAGGAGACGCCATGAAAGCCGCCGTTCTGCGCGAAATTAACGCGCCACTGGAAATCGAAGACATTCAGCACAGCAAACCCGGCCCCCGCGAAGTTCTGGTCAGAACCGTGGCTGCGGGTGTGTGCCATTCCGATCTGCACTTTCAGAACGGATCCTACCCCTACCCCCGACCGGCGGTGTTGGGGCACGAATCGGCCGGGGTGGTTGAAGCGGTGGGCAGCGACGTGACATACGTCAAGCCCGGCGATCATGTGATCACCTGCCTGAGCGCATTCTGCGGTCACTGCGAGCACTGCCTGACCGGCCATATGTCGCTCTGTCAGGAGCCTGAACTGCAGCGCGGACCCACGCAAGGCAGTCGCCTGAGCAAGGGCGATGAGTCGATCTGGCAATTCCTGAATCTGTCTTCATTCGCCGAATACATGCTGGTGCACGAACACGCCATTGCAAAAATCCGCGAAGACATGCCGATGGATCGCGCCGCACTGATCGGTTGCGGGGTTACCACCGGTGTAGGCGCTGTAATCCACACTGCGCGCGTAGAGCCAGGCGCAACCGTGGCGGTTATCGGGTGTGGCGGCGTAGGACTTTCGGCGATCAATGGCGCTGCCATCGCTGGCGCCGGTCGCATTATCGCGATCGATACGGTGAACAGTAAACTCGAGCTCGCCCGCAAGTTCGGTGCAACCGATGTGATCAACGCAAAGGAAGTCGACGCGATCGGTGAGCTGCGCGAAATGACTGGCGGCGGTGTGCATTACTCATTTGAAGCGATCGGTCTCAAAGCAACAGCGGAACAGGCATTCAAGATGCTGCGTCGAGGGGGCACGGCAACGATCATCGGCATGATCCCGGTTGGTGTGAATATCGAGATACACGGGCCGGAGTTTCTGATGGAGCGCAAGTTGCAGGGTTCTAACATGGGATCCAACCGGTTCCGCGTGGATATGCCACGCTTTGTTGATTTTTACCTTGCCGGCAAGTTGCATCTGGATGACATGATCTCCGGGCGGATCAAACTCGAAGACGTTAATGACGCGATGGAAGCACTCAAGACCGGAGAGCTGGCGCGACAGGTTATCATGTTTGAATAAAGTTCCGATCGTCGGGATGAGGTGAGCAGATCATGTTGCATAGAGTCGATCGAATTCAGATGAGCACCCACAATGCGCAGGCGACTGCACGCCGGTGGTGTGAGGTGTTGGATTGCGCGGTGGTGGACGAAGACCGGATCCAGGCACTGAACGCACAACGCATTACGGTGAGCATTGGTGACTCGCTGGTTGAAATTCTGCAACCTTTGGGCCCCGGTCTGGTTCAGGATCACCTCGATACCGGCCGCGGCGGCCCTTTCAGTGTGGGTGTGACCACCGATGATCTGGATCGGCTGCGCCAGCATCTGTCGAGCCAGGGTATCGACGGTGTAGACATTGGTGATCAGCTGTTTCTGCATGAGTCTGTGCTCAGTATTCCCGGCCTCACCGTGCTGGTTTCACGTCATACCGACCGAGATCGCGTGGGTCTCATGAAGAACCTGTATGAGGCTACCCATCTCACAGGCGAGGCAACTGCTGCAATCGCGAGCATTGCGAAGGTTTTTGCCCTCGATGCCTCGGCATTCGTGCCAATCCGATCGGAGACCTTCGGTTATGACGGTTCGCTGACTCTTTTTGATGCAAGCGAACTGCATCGGTTCGAAACGATCGATCCATTTGATCGAAGCAAAACCATGGGCCGGTTCTTCAACCGTTTTGGCCCGAGCCTGTACATGTGTTATGGCGAGACCGATCAACTACCGGCAATTCGTGAGCGGCTGAAATCAATCGCGCCCGACGGTTGGACCGGGTCGGATGACGACAACGATGGTCTGTTTGTTCATCCAAAGGTGCTGGGCGGCGTAATGCTCGGCATCAGCCGCACCACTCACGCCTGGACCTGGTCCGGTTACCCCGAACGTCGGTTACCGCTTACTGCAGGATGACCTCACCCACGGGTCCTCACGCTGACCATCCAGGTGGCGTCGCTGGCGCCGGTCTACCCGACGTATCTGAAAGTGGTGAAGATACGCTTCGCCTTGCCGGTATCGATCCGGACCGACTTTCTATCGCCTACTTCGGCAGACCAGGCAGTAGAGCCCGTGCCGTGCGCGCAATGTGGGCCGCACGTGTCTCGGGTGGGTTCGTGCCGCGGTCGCACTGGTTATTGGCCTTCTCATCCTGCAGGCAGCCTGTGCGGCGCTGGTAACAGCCAGCGAGCGGCTGGCCGCACGGCTGGGGCTTGATCATTACGTGGCGGGGACCATCGCCGAAATCCTGTCCACACTGCCGGAACTGGTGGTGATCGGCTTCCTGATCCCCATCAGCCCGTTGACCGCCTTCGTGATCGCCCTTGTCACCATCTACAACAACGCGCTCGTGTTCAGTATCTATTCCTATTTTCTGCCGAAGGATCGGCATGGCAGATTCCTGATGCCGCTGCCTATCACCGGTGCTGGTAACCAGATTCTGGTGGCTGGAGCGGCGATGGGGTTGATCCTGGGCCTGGTGATGATGGCTATGCTGTTCAGTGATCATCCCAAGAACTCATTCACACCGCTCGACCTGATCTTTATCGGCACGCTCCTGCTGGTCATTTTCGGTGTTTATGTCTACAAGCTTCTGAACGACTACGCCAAGGAAGAACAAGAGGTCAGAAATGTACTCGAACTAACCGACGACCAGATACAAACCCGCCGTTCGCTGGTTTACGATCCGGTTCATGCAAGCTCCTGGGCACTGATCGGCGGCTATCTCGTGATCGGCATTCTGGGTGCAACACTGGGAGGCGAGCAGGTCGCCGAGTTCGCCGACATCGCCCTTGAGGATCTGACCCTGAACCCTCTTTTGACAGCTCTGCTGCTTGCCGGGTTTGCCGGTATGAGCGAGTACGTCATTCTCTGGCAATCGCATCGCAAACGGGAATACGGTATCGCGCTGGCCAACAGTTTCGGCGGCATCACACAGGTGATGTTCATGGTTCTGCCGTTCACGCTGGTTGCAATCGGTGTGTATCAGGCGTGGGTCAACCCCGGACACGCTGAACTGCCGCTGATGTTCTCGTTTTCTAACATGCTCCTGCTGCTGTTTCTGTTCCCCATGCTGTTCGTGCTGGTGGAACTGCTGAGAAAGGACCATACACTCGGTCTGCTCGACACGACCATCATGGTGACCATTTTTTTGCTGCTGATCGCGCTGCTTTTAACCTATGGTGTTGAGGGGTAGCTCGGGCGCAGACGATCTTCGGTCTACTCCTCGATCGCTTCGTAGGCCATCATCTTGCTGCTCAACCGGGCTTTGTGTGATGCTGCCGTGCCCTGGCTCTGGATCATTCCAATGATCACAAGATCCTGAACGGGGTTGACACCAAACCAGGTTCCACCGGCGCCGTACCACCAGAATTCACCCTGTGCACGGGTGTGGTCAGTGGTGCCATCGGGCTGATCGACAATCGCAAAATCAATGCCGAACGTGTTGCCCGGATTGCCAACACGCGGATGAATCTGCTCCACAGCATCGGGCAGTTGGTTAGTGTGCATGAGCTTGACGGTTTCTGCTTTCAGAATTCTTACACCATCCAGCTCACCGCCATTGGCCAGCAGGCGGTGGGCATTCTCAGGGGGTACCCAGAAATCGGTGTCGTGCATGCCAAGCGGTACAAAGATGCGGGCTTTGAGCACCTCATCAAACGACTTACCCGCAAGCACCTCGACCAGTCGACCTTGAACATCTGTGGCAACGCTGTATTCCCACGCGCTGCCCGGCTGATGCTTCAGCGGGATCTAATTCTCGAGGGGCAGGTCGTTGTTGACCAGCAGACCACTCTGCAGATACAGCGTGTCTACCTGCGATCGTGAAAATATCCCGCAACTCAACCCAGCCGTGTGACTCACAAGCTCACGGATGGTCATCTTGTGATCCGCAGGTTCTGTGATCGGCTTGCCATCCGGCCCGTCCTCTTTCGCAACCATCAGGCCTTTGAACTGCGGGAGGTAGTTTTCGACCGGGTCATCGAGCTTAAATCTGCCCTCTTCCCAGACTCATCAGAACCACGCCGGTGACTGGCTTGGTCATCGAATAGATCCGGAAGATTGAGTCATCGGCGAGAGGAGTGCCGCGCTCAACATCCTGATAACCATAAGCCTGCCAGTGCACGAGCTTGCCGTGGCGGGTGATTGCGGTGGTGACCGCCGACAACTCACCGCCATCGACCATGGCCCGCATCGCAGCAGCCAGGTCTGCAAGTTTGTCTTTGTTCATGCCCACGTCAGCAGGCGCTGCGCGGGTCTTTTTAAGTTTACGCTGCGCCAAGATAGTCGCGCTTGCCGATCTGAACCCCGTTGTGGCGCAGAATGTTGTATGCAGTCACCACGTGGAAGGAAAAGTTAGGCATCGCAAAACTCATCAGGAATGTGGTCCCATCGAACTTCATCGAGGTTCCACCCAGAGGCAGGGTTATGGTCTTTGTTTCTGCGTCTTCAAACTGCGACTTTTTCAGTTTGTTCAGGAAGCTGATCGTTTTTTTGATCCGTGCATGAAGCTGCTTGAAGGTTTCTTCGTTGTCCTCAAAAACCGGGATATCCACACCGGCCAGAAGACCCGCACCGCGTTTGGCAGAATCAGTGGCAATCTGCACCTGGCGCTTGAGGGGATGCATGTCGGGATAAAGACGCGCATTAACCAGCACCGCTGGATCAATCTTGTTGGCAGCTGCATGGGCTTCTGCTTTGGTCAGAATTGCATCCAGGCTGGTCAAGGTCCGTTTGAACGTAGGTACCGCTACATCGTACAACGACATCGTAACTCCTTTGAGGTTGGGATTTTTAAATTGAGGTATTCATCTTACGGCGATAAAACCGAACTCACCCGCGCGATAGACACGCAGCAGAATCTGGCTGGATCGGGTGCGCAGGACTTCGCGCAGCTCACCAATACTGTCGGTGCCGCGCTGGTTGACCGACACTATGATGTCTCCCGTGCGCAGACCAAAGCGCCAGGCTTTGCTTTGAGTGTCTACATCGGTGATCAGTATACCGGCGGCCTGATCTTTGCTGCGATAGTTCTGTAACTGCACACCGCTCAGGCGTTCATCGAGTCGGTTTGCGGCAATACTCTTCAGGCCTGTGTCACTGATTTCAACATCGAGCTTTTTAGCTTTGCCATCGCGCAGAACTTCAATTTCTATTTCGTCACCCACAAACATCACGGCGGCCTGACTGTCAAAGTCCGACACCCGTTTGATCTGGCGACTGCCAACCCTTGTGACGATATCGCCGGACCGTATGCCTGCCTCGTCGGCGATGCTCTCCGGCTCAACTTCCAGAACGACCACCCCTTCGCGACGTTCCACGCCAAAGGCTTCGGCGAGTTCGGGGTTCAAGCTCTGAACGGCAATGCCGAGGTAACCGCGCCTGACCTCACCGTGTTCAATGATCTGATCCATCACCGCGCGGACCATGTTGGAGGGTATGGCAAAACCAATCCCGACATTGCCTCCAGCTGGCGCAAAGATCGCGGTGTTGATGCCGATCAGACCACCGCGCAGATCAACCAGCGCGCCGCCTGAATTACCCGGGTTGATCGAGGCATCTGTCTGAATGAAGTCTTCGTAGCCTTCAATGCCGAGACCACTTCTGCCGAGCGCACTGATGATGCCGCTGGTGACGGTCTGGTTGAGACCGAACGGGTTGCCGATCGCGACCACAAAATCGCCCACCCGCAGCGCACCGGAGTCGGCTATCTCCATCTGCCTGAGTTCTTTCGCTTCAACCTTGAGAACCGCAAGATCCACATGCGGGTCGCTTCCAATCAGGGTTGCCGGCAGCGACCGGCCGTCGGAAAGGGTGACCAGGATTTCATCTGCCTTGGCGACCACATGGTGGTTGGTAATGATGTGGCCAAGCGCCTCATCCACCACCACACCGCTGCCCGCGGACTGTGTTCTGCGGTAGCGCTGGCCATTGGGAACATTAAAAAATCGCCTGAAAAACGGGTCTTCGAGCAGCGGATTGCGCACTGCAACGTTGGTATAGGTAGCGATGTTAACCACAGACGGATTGACCTTCTCGAGCATGGGGGCGAGGCTCGGCATCTCACCATCCGGCATCTGTGTGGGAATCGCAGCATGACCGGACATGCTCAACAGGCAAACGGCAACAAGAACAAACAGACGCATTCAGCCTCCTTTCACAACAACACGGATTGTACGACAACCTTCAGCGATGTTGGTTCGGACCAGGACCTGCACCAGCCAGAGACATCAGAATCAGGGCAACAACCGAAATACTGGCCGCGGTGAGATAGGCAAAGTTGTAGCCCTGCAGATCGTACAGCACACCCAGCAGGATCGGTCCTCCCGCAACTCCAGCAACCGTCACGGCGTTGGAAACCGAAAAGATTCTGGCGTACGCCCGGATACCGAACGCTTCTGCCAGCCACAACGGCTGCAACATGAGCAGATTACCCATGGACGCACCAAAGAGACCTGCACCAACAAGCACCTGTGTGGTTGATGTGGCAGACCCGACCAGAGTAAGACCACCAACCTGACCGGCCGCATTGATCAGGGTGAAGGTCCGGATCGGCACCAGCGTCACGAGCCAGCCACCCACGAAGCGGCCGGTTATGCTCATGATCGTGAGCGCCTGAACGGCCCATGCGGCTTCACTCGCGCCAATCAACTCATATACGCGGTTGTACAGGTGCGAGATACCGCCAACCTGAGAGCCCATGCACAGCACATAGGCTGCCGTCAGCAAAATGAAAAAGCGATTTCGAACGGCCTGAGAATACGTCCACAGGGGACCGGGATCTGCTGTTTGCCGCGTACGATGCAGATCAGCATCGCTCGGGCGATCTTTAACAATCCACCAGGCAATGGGTGCAATCAAAACGAAAAACGCCAGGCCAAACCAGGGCATGACCTGATCAAGCGCATAGTGACTCAAGATTTTGGCTGAGGCGGGTGTCAGCACCACGCCGCCCATTGACAAGCCAGTGGACGCAATCGACAGGGCCACGGATCGATTGCGCCCGGGAAACCAGCGGGTCACCAGTGTGGTCGAGACAATGATCGACACACCAGTGTTGCCTATGCCAAACAATGTGAAGAGCAGATACAGCTGCCACAGGGACGTCACCGATCCGGTGACGCCGAGCGCAAGGCCCGCAACGATGGCACCAATGATCATGATGAGCCTGACATCAAACTGATCAAGCAGACGTGCCACCCAGATGCCGGTTATGCCACCAACGACAAAGAACAGGCTGACTGCAACGGATATGTCAGATATCGCGAAACCGTGCGTCCGTGCAAACACGTTCATGTACACAGACAGGTTGTAAAAACCGAACCCGGACGAAACGGTCAGAACAACAAACAGGCCCGCGACCAGCCACCAACCGTAGTAGACCGACTTCAATCCTTTTTATTCTTCGGTTCTTCTGTGGCGATCGTGTTGACCAGCCGCCAGGCGAGAAACAAACAGGTCAAGCCGAACGCAAGCCCGAGCAGAATCAACGCAACCATCAGTACGGACATCGGTTACCCCGACGATATTGAGGGTCTAACTTGCCTGAGGCGCGCACTGGGTGTCCAGCGCGCACTTTCACAGGTTTTCCGCAAAAAGGGCGATGGCCGCCAGAAACTGATCCCGCGGCGATTCCATGAACGCCGCATGGGCGCCATCGGGCAACACGATCCACATCCGGTTCGAATGGGTGACGCGGGTGAACAGACGAGCATGCACGTCGCTTTGGGTGAGCGGATCATGGGCACCTTCCATCAACAGAGTGGGGGTGGTGATACGCGAGCCATCGAGCGCCTGCCACTGGTTCACGTGCCGCCAGTCCATTCTGATCGGATCAGCAGCGAGCGCTGCAGATACAAAACCGCGCACGGCAGCGGCTGATATGGAATCAGGCAGAATGAAGTCCGAGGCCGCATTTTCGGCCGTTGTTGGCGCTCTCGGCGGCAGTGCGCCCAGGTCTTCAGGATCCACCATCATGCCGTCGCGCACCGGGTAACCGAACAGCACCAGCCCCGACACCGCCTGCGGATCGATCTGTACGCTCAACTGCGCAACCATGGAGCCTAAGGACCAGCCGAACAGGATCGGTCCGGGCATTGTTGTTTCCCGCTGCGCGATGAACCTGAGCGCATGAAGCACATCGTCGGCTGCGCGCTGCGGGGTGAGCCAGCCACTTTCATCCCGCGGCGTCTGACCATAACCGCGCAGATCGAGCCCGTAGACCGAAAAACCACGTTCAACCAGACCATCCATCAGCGACAGGCTTTCGCCTTCTACCTGCAGGTCAAAATCCGGCAAGGTGCTCCAGGTGCGGCCATGGATCAACAGAATCACCCGTTCAGGGTCCACCGCCGTTTTATGCCATAGCGCGAACGGGTGACCCTCGATCTCGAGACGCAGCTTTTGCGGGACATCAGCGTTAAGCCCGGCCGACAAAGTGGCCAGGGCTAGTGAAAACACAAGAACGTAAGCCCTGTATCTGATCATGACTTGCCCCCGATGTCTGGTGTAACGCCACTCAAGACCTGAGCAAACAGGGCGGTGTCGACATTGCCGCCGGTCAGGATGGTAGCCACTTTCAGACCCTGCAGTCGTTCACGTTCCTGTAGCAGCGCAGCGAGCCCCGCCGCACCAGCACCTTCGGCAACCCAACACCTTCGGCAACATTGTGCGTGGTCCGGAAATACAGGCGCATCGCCTGCGCGACTTCA
>JAQBYL010000081.1 GCA_027622495.1 Pseudomonadota bacterium | reverse complement strand
CCCCCCACATCAGCACCGCTGCCATGACGCCCCACACCAGAGACGCCTGGTAGCTGAGACGTAAAACCTGATGTACGCGGTCAAATCGGCGCGCGCCCCAGTTCTGACCTACCAGAGGCGGCACGCTGGCCGAGATGGCAATGACGATCATGGTGACTACCGAATCGATCCGCGAGGCCACCCCGAACCCGGCGACCACTGCATGACCATAGTCGGCTAGAAGCCAGGTACTGACCCCCATCGACAGTGGCTGGATCAGGTTGGTGGCACCCGCTGGAATTCCCACGTGCAGAATGTCGCGGCTCGATGTGCCGAAATGCTCCAGGGAGAACTGCAGCATCCTCTCTTTCACAACAAACCAGTACAGGGCCATGATTAATGCCAGGGATCGGGCCAGAACGAATGCCCAGGCGGCCCCCTCGATCCCGAGGGCCGGTATACCGATCCAGCCAAATATCAGGAACGGTCCGAAAATGACCTGCAGAACCGAACCGGCGGTCATCACGTAGCCAGGGTATGCGGGGTCGCCAATGGCGCGCATCAGGCCGACCCCCACCATGGACAGACCAAACATGGGGGCTGCGATAAACCAGATATGCATGTAGTCGATGGTCAGCTGCAGAATATGACCGCGCGCACCCATCAGATAAAACAGCTGCTCCGCGTACAACCAGCCTGCCACTGAACAGGCCAGGGTAAAAACCAGAACCAACATCAGACAGTGAGAGGTAAGACGCCGTGCCAGGTCACGCTCGTCCTGACCCATGGCGCGAGCCAGCACTGCCGAGGCACCGATGCCGATGCCGCGGGTTGCAGCATTCATTGCCATCACCACGGGAAAACTGAACGCAATCGCCGCCAGTTCGTCGGTTCCGACAAAACCGAGATAGACGGCCTCCACCAACTGGGAAAGTGTCATGGCCAGAAAGCCCATCACCATAAAACCGGTGAGGCGGACCATGTGCCGACCGATCGATCCCTGGGTGAAGTTGCCGGCCTGCCTGGGTTTGCTCAACGTGGGTGCATATTCAAAATTGAATCGAACAGAGTAGCCCAGCGTGTCCGCACCGCAAAGTCTGATACCATCGCGCAAGACACAAGACGAAAGGGGCAACCATGGGATCTCGTTTCTGGTGGATTGCATTACCGCTGCTCGCGGTTGCGGCGTTCGCATTGTTAGTCACCGAGCCTGAAGACTCATCCACCGCCGATCCACCACCGCGCTCAGAACCCGAACCGGCTGTTTTTCAAGCGACCACAGCGCTCGTTGACGATGCCCGGATCAATGCCGCGGACACCGAACCTCAGAACTGGCTCGCCTACGGTCGCGACTATTACGAACAGCGATTTTCACCGCTGGACAGTATCAACCAGGAAAGTGTTGGTCGTCTGGGGCTTGCCTGGGTGAGTGAACTGGCCAGCAGTTTCGCCCTTCAGTCCACGCCCATTGTGGTGGATGGCATCATCTACTTTTCCACCAATTGGCGCCGCGTGCATGCACTGGATGCCGCCACCGGCGAAAGCAGGTGGGTCTATGATCCGCAAACGCCCAGGGAATTTCTGCGTAAAGCCTGTTGCGGACCGGTCAATCGCGGCGTTGCGGTGTATGGCGGTCGGGTCTATGTAGCCACCCTCGACGGGTTTCTCGTGTCGATCGATGCCAGCAACGGTAAAGAACTGTGGCGCGTGGACACCATTGTGGATCGCACCCGCAACTATTCCATCACCGGCGCACCAAGAGCAGCTAAGGGCAAGATCTTCATCGGTAACGGCGGTGCCGAGTTCGGTGTGCGGGGCTATGTTACCGCCTACGATGCGCAAAGCGGCGATCAGGTGTGGCGTTTCTACACCGTGCCCGGAAATCCGGCCGAGCCGTTCGAACACCCTGAAATGGAACTGGCTGCCACAACCTGGAAGGGCGGCGAGTGGTGGAATATCGGTGGCGGCGGAACGGTCTGGAACTCGATCGTCTACGACCCGGATTTCGACCAGGTTTACCTGGGCGTTGGAAATGGCGCACCGTGGACTCGCACGCTGCGCTCCCCCGGGGGAGGCGACAATCTGTTCCTGGCATCCATTGTTGCGGTGGACGCTGATACTGGATCGATGAACTGGTACTACCAGACGACGCCAGGCGACAACTGGGACTACACCGCCGTTCAGGACATGATGCTCGCCGAGATGGATGTGGATGGAGCGCGGCGCAAGGTGCTGATGCAGGCACCAAAGAACGGTTTTTTCTATGTTCTTGACCGTGAAGACGGCGAACTGCTCAGGGCCAATCCATTTGTCACTACCACCTGGGCGAGTCACGTTGACATGGCGTCAGGTCGGCCGGTGGAAACCGAACAATCCGACTACAGTGAACGGCCCAAATGGATTGTTCCCGGCCCTTTAGGCGGGCACAACTGGCAGGCAATGTCTTTTGATGCGAGCAGCGGCCTGGTGTATTTCCCTGCGCAGCAAAATCCGCTGTTGTATGCGATGAGCGATGAGGTTGCGTCTACGGGTGTGTTGAAGCGCAATCCAGGTCAGATGAATTTGGGCATCGAGCTTGGCCGGATTGCACAGTTGATCGATGAAACACCTGGCGCACCGGAAGCCGTGGGTTATCTCAAAGCGTTCGATCCCCTGACCGGCAAAGAGGCCTGGTCTGTTGAACACCCGCACTACTGGAACGGCGGGGTCATGGCGAGTGCCGGTGGTCTGGTGTTTCAGGGCGACGCGCTGGGTTATCTGTCGGCTTATGCATCCGATAGGGGCGAACGACTGTGGCACTACAACACCTATACGTCGATGGTGGCACCACCGATCAGTTATCAGGTGGGTACCACGCAGTATGTAGCGATCCTGGCCGGTGGTGCGGGTGATAACTTCGGTGGGCATACTACCGATACCGCCGCCTACCGGTACGGCAGCTACGGCAAGCTCCTGGTATTCAAACTCGACGGGTCTGAAGAACTGCCTGAACCATTCGAGCTCGACAAGATCATCCCGGATCTTAAACCGCTTAGCGCATCAACCGAAGACATCGATCGGGGTAACAAGTTGTATCACGAAGCCTGCGCGGTCTGTCACGGTGTGAATGTAAAGTCTGCGGGGGCAATGCCTGATCTGCGGATGATGCGCACGCAAGTGCATGACCGGTTTGCACAGATCGTTCTGGAAGGAACACTTTCGAATCAGGGGATGGCGGGTTTTGCTGATCTGTTTGATGTATCCGATGTGCAGCGCATTCATGCCTACATCAATGATCGGGCAATCAGGGATCGGGCTGCAGCGCTTGCCACGCCCTGACGGTTAGTCTGGCAGACGCGGCCTGGCAGAGGTGCACTATGATTGGGCTTTTAGCGTGCTGGCGGTTGCTTCGCGCAACCCTTGGCGCAACCCTTGGCTATGTGCCAGATATGACAGTGCCCGGGCGATGAACTGAAATGGATATCATCAACGAATTTACACCTATTCTGCTCATGGTGCTGGCCACCGGTCTGGTCGGGGGAGTGCTTGCCGGCCTGCTTGGTGTGGGTGGCGGGATTGTGATCGTTCCGGTGTTTGAGTTCGCTCTCACCCTGCTCGGTGTTGACCCCGGCGTGCGGATGCATGTTGCGGTTGCCACCTCGCTCGCCACCATCGTGCCGACTTCGATCTCTTCGAGTCGCGCTCACCACCAGAAAGGAAGTGTTGATCTGGGGCTCGCCCGCAGTTGGGCCGTGGCAGTATTTGTGGGGGCGTTGGGTGGAACTCTGCTTGCCTCTTCCGTCAGCGGCACGGTTCTCAGTGCAGTGTTTGGTGTGGTTGCGGTGATTGTTGCGGTCAAGATGCTGTTTGCCAGCCGGGACCTCACGCTCGCCTCGGCGGTGCCGTCCGGGCTCGCAGCGAAGTCGATCTCGGCCGGTATCGGTGCGCTGTCCAGCATGATGGGTATCGGTGGGGGCACCCTGAGCGTTCCGGTGCTGACACTCTTGAGCTTCCCGATTCACCGGGCGGTTGGGACTTCTGCACTGTTCGGGCTCATCATCAGTGTGCCGGCAACCCTCGGCTACATCTGGACCGGCTGGAATCAGGTGGGGCTACCCCCCGGTAACCTCGGTTACGTCAGCCTGATCGGCCTTGCGGTGATCTCACCCGTGAGTATCTTGGCAGCTCCGCTCGGCGCCCGTCTTGCACACGCCATGAGTCAGCATCGCCTGAGCGTCCTGTTCGGACTATTTCTGCTCAGCGTCGGCGTGCGGATGCTCTATCGGCTGGTCTGATCAGCTTCTGATCAGTCGCGCTACCAGCTGTTGCGCAGTTCGCGAAGTTTCAGAAAAACCTCTTTCGGCGAGGGCGAGTCGCCGATATCCGGAAAGCGTTCACGGATCCCGGCAACAACGCCGGGGCTGGTCAGACGAAAGAAGGTATTGATCTTGCGCTCCTGGGCGATGGTGGTGACCAACGCTTTTTCCGGGTCGTGATTGGCAAGCTCGCCAAGCAGATTACCGGCGTCGCGATTGTCGGGTTCGCGATCGAGGGTAAATTTCAGGTTGTTGGTGATGTAGTCGTGACCCGGGTAGATCAGGGTGTCTGGATCGAGGGTGTGCATCTGTTGCGCAAAAGTGCCGTACAGCTCTTCCGGATGGCCACCGCCATGGCAGTTGCCGGCGCCTGCATTGAACAGAGTATCACCGCAGAAAAGAGCCGGTTGATCGGTCTTTGAGAGCAGACACACATGGCTCATGGTGTGACCCGGTGTGTCGAGCGACAGCAGTTCCACGCTGGTCCCGACCTTGACTACGTCACCGGCTTTGAGCCCCACATCGATGCCGTCGATGCGGTTACGGGCACCCGCATGCGCAAGCAGCTTAGCACCGGTGGCTTTGATCACCGGTCCGTTACCGCCGGTGTGATCGCCGTGTTCGTGGGTGTTCAGAACCTGGGTGATGGTCCAGCCGCGGTCTTTCGCGCGTGCCAGACATTTTTCGTGATCGAGCGGGTCGACCGCCAGGGCTTCGCCGGTTTCCGGGCAGACGATGAGGTAATTGAAGTTGCGGTAGGAATTACCGGTCCATATCTGCTCTACAATCATGCGAATCTCCTCTTTGCCGGCCACTATCATAGCCCGACCGGCAGGCGAAGGTGATATCAGAAGGTTTGGGGGGTGGGCAGAATGTGCCTGAAGGGGGTCTCAACACCATGTCGCTCGCGCAGATGCAGCGCCACGTCGAGCCCGACCTTCAATCCGATCAGAAGCATCAACACGGCCGTGGGAGTGTCGAACGCGAGCATCACAAATGCCCCGCAGAGGATCGTCAGATGCATGACCACAATGCGGTTGTAGGGTCGGTGCATCAGGGTCAGCAGGCTTTCGCTTTGGCGTTCGGCATTAGCCAGATAGTTGATCCGGTATGAAGACAGGTGACTTATGAACAGCACCGCAGTAGCCAGAAGGATCGTGGGACTCAGAGCTTGCGCGTAACCCGCTCCATCCCCCAGCAGCGAGACAACGAAGCGACCGTGGACCCAGCAGAAGAGACCGTAATGCACCACGAAAAACGGCATGAACAGAAGTTTCAGACCACCCGCGTATTGAGCAAGATTCAGGGCCTGCGCCGCCTGGTTTGAGATGGGCAGGTTGCGGGTCATCGCGGCTTCATCCAGGCGCGCCATCTTCAGCAGGTTGATCAACCCGATCACGATGTTTTCGGTCCAGTAGAGCATCACAACCTGGAACACCGACCAGTCCAGAAACGCGACCCCGAAGAGCGGGACGAGATTGGCCAGAATCAGGATCACAACGGAAGGTCGCATGGGGGGAACGCTCGCTTTCATGCTGTTTGGACGATCATCGCAAGGGCGGGCTGCGTGAACTCAGGGTTATGTCACGAATGTTGACCTTGCGGGTGGTCAATGATCAGGGATGCGAAACCCGCCCTATTCCTGCCAGACCAGCGTTTCGCCAGCACCGGCCATCATGACCGAGCCGGGCATGACCCGCAGGCGCCAGGGATCGAGCTTGGGGGCAGCGAACCCTTCGCTGTCCGGCCCGTCCCAACCTGGAATGATGGCGGGGTCATAACCCACCGGTGCCGGTCCATTGGCAAACAGATCCCAGACCATTTTCCGGGTGGGACTGTCGAACGCAAAGCTTGCGCGGCATTCGGCCACACAGGTGTCCTGAGTGGGTGCCCAGTAATTGCAGGAAACATTGGGACTTGCCTTCAGGTGCGCGCGTTTGGTCGGGGTGGGGCCAGTGGCGATCCAGCCGGTGAGACGGTTGCCATCCCATTGCCAGATAGGATGCAGAACTCTGGACCTGGGTCGACCGCTGCTGTCAACGGTTGCGACGCTGCACCAGACGATCCGATGAGCCATTTCTACGAAAGCCGGGGCGGTTTTGTTCAGTGCTGCCATTTGGGAGTTCCTGGGTGCTCCAGGGCATTATCGAAACGGACGGCCGAAATGGCAAATGGGGCTGGTCGAATCGACGGCTATTCGTTGACGACGTAGTCGACCAGCGTGTTGGACTGGAACTCCGGATTGTAGTCCGCGGTATCAAAGATGAAGTTGCGGATGGCGGTGAGGGTGGCTTCCGGGTCCGAGATTTTTGACAGAATTTCGATCAGCTGCTGACCATAGCGCCCGGCGGTTTCGCGATCTTTGTAAGGACCGACCTCGACCCCTTCGCGCGTCGCAACAAAATAGCTGTTATTGGACTTGTACACGCGATCGGTTTGAAAACGCAGCAGTTCATCCGTGTCAGACTTTCGTTTGGCCATGTGCGAAGCCCCAGGGTTCAAGAGCAACGTTAGTAGATCGCGAGAAATTGGGCGGGAATTGGTTCACAGTTTAGGCGGGCCGTTGCTTGCGTTGTTCGGGAAACAGGATCGATGACAAAAAAATTGCTTGTCTGTGTCGGGGTGGCGGTCCTGTTTGCCGCCGGTTGGCTTTTTACCGATGCAAAACGCAGTCCCGAGGCTGTAGCCTGGATGTTGCAGTCAGGCGCTGACGGAGACACGGTCAATCCGTGGTTGACACTGCCGGCAACAGGAATCCGGGCGATGAACCTGTTCGCGGAACCAGAACACTGTGCTCAGCCAGACTGCTTCGCTGAGTATCGTGATCTCTTTGCGCTGAATGAAGCAGTGCAACCACCTGTCGAGGAGCCGTTCTGGGACGACATCAGTCATCTGTTCGAGGTTCCTGCACCTCAATCGATGAGCACCGCGGAGCTTGCCCGGGCCAACGAGTTCCTGCTTCGCTGGTTTCGCTACCGGCTGCAGGCGGATCTTCTGCGCAATGGCGTATTGGAACCCGGGCAGCTGGCTTCTCTGATCGAGGATCACCGTCGATTGCTTGCCAATGCCAACAGCCTGCCCGGTTTGGTGGTAGCGGTTGAAACCCTGACACGGATGCTCAGGCTCACCTGTCGCACGTTACCCCATCTGGTTGAAGCAGCTGATCGGGCGGCACTGTATGAGAGTCTGCGGCCCATCGAGATCAATGAACGAGGCGTGCGCGGAGTGTTGCGCGGCGAGTATGGTCGTCTGGCGCAGGCCCTGGATGCCATGGACCCGGTGGAGCGATTTGTGAGTATCGGCAAACCAGGCTTGTTTCTGAATACCCTTTACAGCCGCTTTCAAGCGCTGGCTGAGGTTTCGGAGCTTGATGGTGATGAGTACAGACGCACTGATCTGCCAGGCACTCAGGCCATGAGGTGGCAGGAATGGCTGATCGATCCGCGCATGCCCGGCACGATTGCCGGTGTTTTGCCTGCGTTACCGGACTATATCGGCTGGGTGTATGAACTCGACGCTCACCTCGCGCTTGCCAGGCGTGGGTTGGGTGCCGGTCGTGTCGCTGTCCCGGGTTGGCGGTGGGAAGTGGGACGGGTGTGCCTGCGACCGGAAATCACTCCTCGTTCTGCTGCACAGGCGCTGTGCTGCGGTTAGTTGCGGGAGTTTTGTCGCCAATGCGTGCGATGGTTGCTTAGCACCGCAACGTTCACTACTCTCAGGCAGATTGCGAATGCGGGCTGTAGGTAAACTGGGGGAATAGATGAGACACGTCGGCGATATCCTGAATAACAAGTCTTCCGAAGCCGTTATCTGGGTGGGACCGCTTGAGTCTGTCTTCGATGCGCTGACGATCATGAATGACAATGATGTCGGTGCTGTGCTGGTGCAGATCGACGGCTATCTGGTGGGCATTCTCAGCGAACGCGACTACATGCGAAAAGTCATCCTTGACGCCCATGCATCGAAAAACACAAAAGTTTCGGAAGTGATGACCCGCGATGTGGTCACCGTTACCCGTGAGGACACCATCGTTCACTGCATTGCCCTGACCAAAAAACACCATGTCAGGCATCTGCCGGTAGTCGAACTGGGCAAAGCCATCGGCATGATCTCGCTGCGCGACCTGTTCCTGGATGTTATTCACGAACGGGTTGGTGATATCGACGAGAACGCCTGATCCATAACCTTAGGACTGTGGCAATCGTTGGCCACTCACAGGAGTCCTGAGGCGAAAACCAACCTGCAAACAATTTGGGGGTGAACGATGCAGATCGGACTCCACCTGCATGCGTTCAATTCAACCACCGGTATCATGCCAGGCACTTTCAGTGGCGTGTTGGATCTCTGCCAGTGGGCCGAACAGGTTGGCTTCAGCTTTGTGTCTGTGCAGGATCACCTGGTTGCATACCCGAACACGGCCAGCCGTACAACACCATTACCGGATGTGTGGAGCACTTTGTCTGCGATCGCCGCGCTCACGCGGCGTATCCGGCTGCTGCCACTTGTCGTAAACACAGCAACGACACATGCGGTAAAACTGGCCCAGCGTGCTGCAACACTGGACCTGATCAGCGACGGACGCGCACTTCTGGGCCTGGGTATCGGTGGCTACCTGCCTGATCATCTGGCCCTGGGTGCAGTACCTGGAAATATCGACGACAGGAGTCTGCGGCTGGGCGAAACAGTTGGTGTGCTCAACGCGCTATGGCCCGGTGAGTCTGTGAGTTATCACGGTGAATATTTCAGTTTTGACGACCATATCCTCGCACCAGCACCTACCCACCCATTGCAGATTCTGATTGCGGGCTACAGCAGAAGTGTCAGGGCGGTGGTGGCTGAGCATGCGGATTTCAGTAACTTTTCCATGGTCGATGTGCAGCGCTTTCGCAGTCTCGTCGCGCGGACGGACGTGCAGCGTCGCGCGTCTGACAAGCACGCCAACGCTATCCGACACACTCTGCTCGAACGCATCATTGTTCGGGAAACTGATCGCGAAGCCGAGGCCGCGTGGCAGGCAAAAGGTGCGCATGGTCACAGGGGCGTGTGTGGCGCACCCGATACCGTGATCGCGGCGCTTGCAGGTCTCGAGGACGCCGGAGCCAGTGTGGTGTTTGCGATTTTTCCGGATCCGATCTCGCGTTCACTTTTTGCCCGTTGGGTTCTTCCGACTCTTCTGGCGTTTTGAAAGTCGTGCCGTTTTGCGTTACCGGAGTGAAGTTCCCTAGAAGTTCAGACTGATCTCAACCTGCCCGCCGTAATCTGGTGCATCTGATGATACGCCCAGGGGCACACCCAGACGGGCATGAAAGAAGTCGCTGGGCTGCCAGATGATTTCTGGCACCACAGAAGCAGAAAGGTAGCTCTCCCCGGCATCCACCACCAGTTCGACCCCTGGGGTAAAGGTGCCAGTGCCATTCCACAACCAGGCAGTCCGGATGGTGAGCAGCCAGAAACTGTCGTTGCCTGGGTCGCCCGGATTCAGATCATCGCTGGGTTCGTACCAGCGCACACCGGTGTCGACAAAAAGAGAACCAGAGTCGGCTTTGTAATCGTAGCGACCGCCCACCTGAAAATTCCGACCCTGGTGCTGGTATTCGTCGTGGGTCCCGGTCTTGAGCGTCGAGGTGCGGCTACCGAAGCCCAGATAGTAGGCAAAACGACTGGGCTGCCCTTGCGTTCCGCTCAACTGGTGTTCGAAGTACAGAGAGGCGAAATCGAAGACGCCCATCCAGCCTTCGATCTCGATATCCTGCCCGGTGCCGATGATGGTTGCGTCAGCCTCAGTGCGGACCGGCAGCAGAAGACGCAGCGCCATGGTACTGGTGAGGGGCAGGGTCAGATCAAACCCGGCGGTCCAGCCCTTGAGATCTTCGGCTTCCTGCATGAGCAGCCCATCGTAGTACTCGAAGTAGCTATCGAGCCGAAAGCCTTCCGCAGTGGCGGCGGGGCGGGCATAGATCGGTCGAGGCTCATTGGCCTGGACACAGGTGCTCGCGATAAGAGCCATGACGAGAACCAAGCGGCGGATCGACAACATAACTTTCCTCAGTTAAGGCTTCAGGTTTTGTTAAGCATGCGCCGGTCACCCAGATACTGCTTGACCAGGCGGTCCGCGGTGCGGCGCGAAATTTTCAACAGCGCGCTCTCGCGTGCTTCAAGCTCAGTGTCTTCGAAATAGGCATCCCAGAAGTCCTGGCGATCGCGATTGCTCATGTCGTCGGTGTGGCGATCGAGTTGACTCAAGTCGCTGATCATGGCGCTGGTCGCAGATCGGACCCTGGTCGCTTTCTCGAGGTCGATCAGCCGGATGTCCCAGCTGTTTTCGAAGCGTTGCAGCATGCAGCATGACGTGTTTGCCATACAGGCAGTTGTAGCGATAGCCGCGACGATGCACCCGGCGGATCAGGTGGCCGAGCGCGTGCCACAGTTCAACCCGTGCCGCGGGGCTCAGAGCCGGATCCTGCAAGGTTTCGGGAAGGCTTCGATGATCGGTGAGGGCTTCTGTAACAAAGACCGCGCGGGACGCGTCGTGCGATACACCCATACCCATGCACACGGCATTCAGAACACCGATACCCGCGTCACCCAGTTCTTTGGTACTGCGCCATTCACGCACCGCGGTTGGCGTTTTGCGATAAAAGTTTTTCGGGTCGCGGTAGAAATGGTTCTGCTGACGCTTGAGGTAGAAAAGACTGCCGTCCGGTGCACTCATGCGCACTACAGAACTCCAGCCGCCGCGCCGAACGTTGGGTGTGTCGACCTCTGTCGCATCCAGATTCCAGAGCGAATCGAATCGATTCCAGCCGTAATCGGTAAAACGGCTTCGCCATGTCGAGTCGGCAAACTCCAGAGGAAACGGAAAAACCGAGCTTGCCGTCATACGCACTCAAGAACGTAGTAGCGCCACTGCGAGTAGCCGGGTAGCAGATCCAGATGATGGCGCACGTTGAGACCGGCTTCGGTAAATTCCTGGTGCAGCACTTCGCGTTTGAACACGTGCCGATTCTGATAACTCCGAGCGCTTCTGCGTTTTTCCAGAGCTTGCCGGCGCCAGGCTTTGTAGTTGCCGTCGACCCACAGCGAAACGATCACATTGCGGCGAGCGATACGGCGCAGTTCACTGATTGCTTGTGCGCGCTCTTCGACTTCACCGAAGTGGTGCAGCAGGCGCATTGCAACCACACAATCGAAGGCCGCGTCGGCAAACGGCAGCTGGGTGACTGATCCGGAGGTGGTCAGAAAGTGGCCACCGTCTGGTTGATGATCACGCGCAAAAGCGAGCATTGAATGGCTCACATCCAGACCGCAAAGGGTTGTTGCCGGGGTCTTACACAACACCGGCCAGAAACGGCCCGGTCCGCAACCCACGTCGATCAGCGAGTCTGGTGGTTGAATCTTTGCCAGGGACTTTGCCAGCAGTCGCTTCTCGCGATGGTCGTTCAGGCGCCGGAAAACGGTCTCCCGGTGTTTGGTTGCATATTGTTCTGGAAACGACTGGTCGTGGTATTTGGTGGAAAATTCCAATGGGCTGTTCAGCTTGGATTTGTGCGGGATGCTAGCGGATAGCGCCGGTCAAGGAAAGAAACGCGAGTTCATTCAGCTGACATAAGGGTACGCGACCTGCACCTGGCGCAAGGTCACGGCAATTTCGGTAGACTCTAAACGATGGATGATAATCCCGGTTTTTTTGATCTGGTGGGTGACATGCGCGCCATGCGCAGACTGAAACCGGATCCTTAAGTAGAGGCCTTGCTGCGGAAAATCCTGGATGCGGGTGTGAAGGCACCTTCAGGGCAGAATACCCAGCCTGGTCCTTTCTGGTGTTGAAGGACCCTGACAACAGGGCATGGTTCGCCCGTCACTATC
>JAQBYL010000080.1 GCA_027622495.1 Pseudomonadota bacterium | reverse complement strand
TGCCAAAGAAGTTGAGGCGGTTGGGCAGCAATGGCACTGGACATTCCGGTTGCCTGGTGAAGACGGCGAATTCGGTTCGGTGGATGCAACCCTCGTAAAAGACGATAACCCGTTCGGTATGAATCCTGAGGATCCCAAAGGTCAGGACGACGTGCTGATAGAAAACGGTGAAGTGCATCTGCTGGTCAATACCCCCGTCAAAATGCTGCTTCGATCCAAAGACGTGCTGCATGACTTTGCCGTCGCACAATTCCGGGTGAAGATGGATCTGGTGCCTGGGCTGGTGACTTTCCTGTGGGTTGAACCCACGGTGCCCGGCAGATACGAGATCCTGTGTGAAGAGCTTTGCGGTATTGGCCATCACGCCATGCGCGGCATGGTCGTGGTCGATGAGCAGGCTGATTACAACAAGTGGCTGGAACAGCAGCCGACCTACGCTGAGGTCCAGGCTATCGCGGCCGCTGATGCCATGGCGGGTGCAGCCAACTACGCGGTGTGCACTGCCTGTCATGGGGCTCAAGGCGAAGGCAACCCGATCCTGAATGCGCCCAAGATCGCCGGTCAGGAAGCCTGGTACACCAAGCGCCAGATCGCCAATTACAAGAGTGGCAAACGGGGTGCGCACAGCGACGATCTGTATGGGCAGCAGATGGCGCCCATGGCAGCGACCCTTTTCAACGATGCAGCTGTCAATAACGTCGCTGCGTATATCGAGACCCTGCCCGATATGGAAGCCGATGTCACGGTAACCGGCGACGTCGCGAATGGTGAGCGGATATGGCGTAATTGTGCGGTCTGTCATGGCGAGCGTGGTGAAGGCATCCAGGCCATGAATGCGCCACGTCAGGCGGGCATGGACGATTGGTATCTGGCTCGTCAGTTACGGAACTTCAAAAACGAAATTCGGGGGTCTCATGGTCAGGACTTGTACGGCCAGCAGATGGTACGCATGTCGAACATTCTGATTACAGATCAAGCGGTAGACGACGTGGTCGCCTACATCAATACGTTGTGATGGCAGCGGACAAGCCCAGCAGAGCTTAAGCGGAGATACTATGGCTTATGTAGCAATTGCAGATCGGGGTCAGGCACTACACGATCCCAAAACCTGGATCGGAAAGTACGTCTGGAGCCAGGATCACAAAATTATCGCCATCCAGTATGGCGGCACAGCCATGGTGGTTGGCCTTGTGGCGCTGGTGCTGTCGGGCCTCATGCGCCTGCAACTCGGTTTTCCGGATACGTTTTCCCTGATCGATCCAACTGCCTATTACCAGTTCATTACCATGCACGGCATGATCATGGTGATCTACCTTCTCACCGCGTTGTTTCTGGGTGGTTTCGGCAACTACCTGATCCCGCTCATGCTCGGTGCCAGGGACATGGTGTTTCCGTTCATGAACATGTTGAGCTACTGGGTTTATCTCGGCAGTGTCATCGTGCTGCTGGCGAGCTTCTTCGTCCCCGCTGGTCCTACCGGTGCAGGCTGGACGCTATACCCACCGCAGACGATTCTGCCCGGCACACCGGGCCACGACTGGGGCATTGTTTTGATGCTTCTGTCGCTGGCACTGTTTATTGTTGCTTTCACCATGGGCGGCCTCAACTATATTACGACCGCCCTGCAGGCTCGCACCCGCGGCATGACCCTGATGCGCATGCCGTTGTCGGTATGGGGCATCGTCATGGCCACCGTGCTGGGTCTGCTCGCGTTCCCCGCGCTGCTGGTCAGTGCCATCATGATGCTGTTCGACAAGCTCCTGTTCACCAGTTTCTTCATGCCTGCTCTGGTGTCCGCAGGTGAAAACCTGAGTTACTCGGGTGGCAGCCCGGTGCTGTTCCAGCATCTGTTCTGGTTCTTCGGTCACCCTGAGGTCTACATCGTCGCGTTGCCCGCCTTTGGTATGGTTTCGGATGTGCTCGCCGTGCATGCCAGAAAGAACATCTTCGGTTACCGCATGATGGTCTGGGCCATCGTCGCCATTGGCGCACTGAGTTTCATCGTGTGGGCACACCACATGTATGTGAGCGGTATGAATCCGTACTTCGGGTTCTTCTTTGCGACGACCACGCTGATCATTGCCATCCCCACAGCCATCAAGGTTTACAACTGGGTATTGACCCTGTGGCGCGGCAACATTCAGCTCACGGTCCCCATGCTGTTCGCGATCGGTTTCGTGTTCACGTTTATCAACGGTGGTCTGACGGGTCTGTTCCTGGGCAACGTCACCATTGACCTGCCGCTGTCAGATACCTACTTCGTGGTCGCCCACTTTCACATGGTGATGGGCGTTTCGCCGATCCTGGTGGTGTTTGCCGCGATCTATCACTGGTATCCGAAGATGACCGGCCGCATGTACGACGAGACCCTCGGTCAGGTCCACTTCTGGTTGACCTTTCTCGGCACCTACGCGATCTACTACCCCATGCATTACCTCGGTTTTCTCGGTGTCCCACGTCGCTACTTCGCCATGGGCAACACCGAATTCATGCCTGATTCCGCGCATCTGCTGAACTCCGGTATCAGCATTGCGGCCTTGTTTGTCGGTGTGGTGCAGGTGATCTTCATCTACAACATCATCGTCAGCATCTGGAAAGGCAAGCCCTCTGGTCATAACCCATGGAAAGCGGCATCGCTGGAATGGCAGACACCGGATACACCGCCTCACCATGGCAACTGGGGTCCTGATCTGCCTGAGGTGCATCGCTGGGCCTATGACTATGCTGTTCCCGGTGCAAAGGATGATTTCGTTGCACAGAACGTACCTTACGATGGAACACCCGGAACCAAAGTAGAGGCGTAAGACTGAATCTGCGATGAGCATCTTAAGCAAAATCACCGCAAAACCCTGGCTTCAGGATCAGGGTGTGATGGATGAGTACGGTCCATGGGACCTGCCACCTGCCAAGCTTGCGCTGGGTTGGCTGATCGCCGCCTTAACAGTGATGTTCTGCCTGTTCGGTCTTGCTTACGGCATCCGTATGGATACCGGTGACTGGCGACCGCTCAACGAACCAGGTGTGTTATGGCTTAACACGGTAGTTCTGGTGATGTGCAGCCTTGCGTTCCAGGCAGCTCGCAGTGCCGCGCGCAAAGAACAGGCGGCACAACTCCTGTTGGCGCTGGGCCTGGGCGGGGTGCTGACGATCGGGTTCCTGCTGGGGCAGTGGTTTGCCTGGGGCGAACTGGATAAAGCCGGTTACTACCTCACATCGAATCCGGCCAATGCATTCTTTTATTTGTTGACTGCACTTCACGGAATCCACCTGATCGGTGGCCTGCTGGTCTGGACGCGCGCGACCTTTCGGGTCATGCGTGGAACCGATATCGCGGATGTCCGTTTGAGCGTTGAACTGTGCAGTACTTATTGGCACTTTCTGTTGCTCATCTGGCTTGCGATATTTGCCTTGCTGTTGGCCACATGAACAAAGAATTACTAGCGGGGTTGGGGAACACATATGGCTGAAAGCAGCGCTGACGTAACCGGTTGGAACCAGATCACCCACGACTGGTCTGCCGACAAACAGACGTTCGAAGTTCCGTGGGGGAAGGCCATGATGTGGATCTTCCTTCTCAGCGACACGTTTATATTCTCGTGCTTTCTGACCTCGTATATGACGGTCAGGATGTCGACCGTTGAGGCATGGCCAATACCCAGTGAAGTGTTTGCGCTGACCATTGCCGGTGCTCACATTCCTTTGCTTCTGATCGCGATCATGACGTTCATTCTGATCAGTTCGAGCGGGACCATGGCCATGGCTGTGAATTACGGCTACCGCGGCGACATCAAGAAGGTGGTTTGGTTGATGCTCGCTACAGCCGCTTTCGGGGCTTCGTTCGTCGGCATGCAGGTGTTCGAGTGGTCCAAGCTGATCGAGGAAGGTGTGCGACCGTGGGGGAACCCCATGGGGGCGGCCCAGTTCGGGTCCTGTTTCTTCATGATCACCGGTTTTCACGGTCTGCATGTCTCGGCCGGGGTGATCTACCTTCTTATTGTCGCCAAGCGGGTGAACAGCGGTTTTTATATGGAACGCTACGGCAATCTCGAAATGGTCGAGATCGCTGGTCTGTACTGGCACTTTGTTGACCTGGTCTGGGTTTTCATCTTCGCATTCTTTTATCTCTGGTAAGGAGCAGACATGTCAGATCACACAGCAGAAACAACCCATCATCCGATCAGTACCTATCTCTGGATATGGGCGCTACTCTTTGTCCTGTCGGCTTTTTCGTACATGGTGGATTATTTCAACTTTCAGAGTTACACGCGCTGGACGTTGATTCTGATTTTCATGTTCCTGAAGGCAGGCTTCATCGTCGCAATCTTCATGCATATGAAATGGGAACGATTAGCGCTGATCACGGCGATTCTGGTCCCTCCCGTTGCGCTGCTGGTGTTGATCGGACTGATGTCGCTGGAGGCTGATTACACCTGGCTCACCCGGACAATCTTCTTTATTGAACCCACGGCCCCGGTCGGCCACCACTAGCGGATCCGTAACGTTTCGCTTCTGGTAGACGGGAACAAAAAAAAGGACGACAACAAGTCGTCCTTTTTTTATGAGTTAGGTTTCAGGGGATCGGAACCCAGACGTTGCACCAGCCTCTGCCAGCGACCAGTTTGCCCGGGAAGATAGCGCAGGTGCCCCAGCCTTCTTCGGTAACCTTGTACTGTGCGCAGTTGTCACAAAACTGCTTTTCGCCTTCCGCACCGGCGCGCTTGGGAAATTTGGTGGTGTCTGTTTTGGCTGCGTCTTCGAAGTAGCCGAGCGCCATAGCCATCGGGTCGTTTCCGGCGAGCTTGTCTGCAGCCCAGGCGGTCTGTGTGGTAATTGAGAGAAGCGGGATGGTTGCAAGGCCGCCTGCAGTGACACTCAAGAACTTTCTACGGTTGTAGCTCATCAGAAAAATACTCCTTTGGTTATTTCAGCAGGGTTTAAGGCAACGTTTCAGTGAGAAAGTGCGGAATCTTTTTTTGCCCTTCAATGATCCACGAGGGGGTGCCTTTTTCGGTCCCTGCCAGTTCGAGGCCGGGATGTTTTGCAAGCAGGCGTTCAAGAACACTTTCCTGGTCTGGGGTCAGATCCACAAAAAACACGTGTTTGCCTTCACTCAGAACCTGTTCAAAACGTTTGAAGTGGTGATTGGTTTTTTGAATCCCGATGAAACCCCCTTCCCAGGTGCAGAAGCCCAGAATCACGATGGAAAGAAATATCCAGGGGATCCAGCCGGCTGCGTTAGTCGTCCATCCTGAGAAATAGGCCAGTGCCAGCACAGCGACAGCCCCTGCAGCACCAGCTGCAGCGCCGTATTCACCGAAACGGATAATGTCCTTTTTCATCAGGGACGTAACGTCATGAAGACGGTGGTGATTCTCAACGTTGGTATCGTCCAGACTGAATACGTGGATCTGCGGGGTTGCAATGCCTGCGTCTTCGAGTTGTTCTTCAAACGACTCGAGATCGTCCAGATCTTTGCTAATGAAATAATGTCGCAGGACTTTCATCAATGGTCTCCTCAGTTATTGGAACAACGAGTCCTGCTCGTTTTGTGGGTGTCTGATAATACTAAAACAGGGCGTCCAGCAATAGGCGCACTGGAATGTCGAGCAGCAGGTACAGCAATAGCGCGGTGACGACTAATGCGCCAACGGACTGCAATATTCGTTTGCGCTTGCTGATCGGTTGTTCTTCGTCGTTCACTTGTGTTGCTATACTGGCGTTTCACCAATTCTGGAGGGATCAGTTTACCTCGATCCGTGCTTCGAGGTAACGCATTGCCGCTGTGCTCGACACCGACCGAACAAGCTTGATTGTCAGCGCCAGCTGGCGCGACTACCTGGAGCTGTGCAAACCGCGGGTCGTTGCCGAAATGGTGTTCACGGCTTTTATTGGCATGTTAGTCGCGCAGCCGTTCCTGCCGGGGCTTGCGACTGTGGTATTTGGTTTGAGTGGGATCTGCCTGGTCGGGTTCGCATCGGCGGCGATCAATCACATGGCGGACCGGCGCATTGACGCCCTGATGGCGCGAACTGCTCATCGACCGATGGTTCAACACAAGATCGGCATTCTCGAAGGAAGTTTTTTTGCCCTTGTTCTTGGCGGTGTCGGAACGGTGCTGCTGGTGGTGTTCACCAGTCCGCTCACAACACTACTCACGCTCGCCACGCTGGTGGGGTATTCGTTCATCTATACCTTCTATCTTAAGTACGCCACCCCTCAGAATATTGTGATTGGAGGGCTCGCGGGGGCCATGCCACCGCTCCTCGGCTGGTCTGCGGTCACCGGCACAGTGGAACCCGGTTCCCTGATCCTGGTGCTGATCATATTCACCTGGACGCCGCCGCATTTCTGGGCGTTGGCGATCGAGCGGAAAGACGACTATCAGAACGCCAAAGTTCCCATGCTGCCTGTGACCCATGGCATACCGCATACCCGACTGCAGATTCTGATCTATACGATTGCGTTGGTTGCGGTGTCGTTTGCGCCCGTGTTGTATGGCATGAGCGGTTGGCTCTATGCGCTGGCTGCCGCTGGTCTGGGGGCAGGCTTTCTGTACAACGCAATCGACCTGTACCGGGCGAAGAATGAGAAAGCGCCCATGCGTACGTTCCGCTTTTCGATCTGGTATCTGACGCTCCTGTTCACCGCGCTGGTGCTCGACCACCTTCTGTAGCGGTCGCGGCATTACCTTAGATTCACTACACCAGCAGGCGAAAGGGTGCCTGTAACAAATCGCGGATACCGGCCAGAAACGCTGCGGCCGGCGCACCATCCAGAATGCGATGATCCCAGGTCAGCGACAGGCGCATGACCTGGGTCCTGACTGCGACCTCACCTTGAAACCGGACGTCATCTCTTATCCGGTTGATACCCAGAATACCGGCTTCCGGGCTATTGATAATCGGGGTGAAGGAGTCCACACCGTACATGCCCAGCGCCGACACTGTGAAGGTTCCGTTCTGCATGTCGTCCAGTGTCAGTGAGCCTGCGCGGGCAGCATTTGCAAGACGGGCGCTTTCACGCGCGAGATCCAGAAGGCTCAGCGTGTCTGCGTTTTGAATCACCGGCACCAGCAGACCCTCGGCCACAGAAACAGCCACGCCCACATTGATTGCGGACCACCGAGTGATGTGATCGGAACCCATGGATGCATTAATCTCGGGGTGCTTTGTGAGGGTCTTGGCCACTGCGCGGATCACGAGGTCTGTGTAGGTGGGTTTGACACCCAGATCCGCCCACTCGTCCACCAGTTGTGCGCGCAGTTTAATCGCGTCTTCCATGTTGACGTCCATGTCCATGGTCAGCTGTGCAGAGGTCTGCAGACTGTCGAGCATGCGTTTGGCAATGGTTTTACGCATCCCGCGTAGAGGGATCTGCTGATCTTCCGCAGCACGGACTACGGCTGCGGGCGTGGGCGCTGTCTTCACCTTGGAAGGAGCGCTGGCTGCGCTTTCGACATCCTCTTTGGTGATGCGCCCGCCCGGTCCCGTTCCAGTAACCGAATTCAGATCGACGTTGAGTTCGCGTGCAAGTTTTCGTGCGATCGGCGATGAGGGGGGGGCTTTGCCAGCAGCCGGGCTTTCAGAAGCAGGGATATCGCTTTCCACGATCCGGCCACCCGGTCCGCTTCCATTGATGGTGACAAGATCAATTCCCCGTTCAGACGCGAGCCGTCGTGCGGCAGGTGATGCTTTTATCGTTCTATCTGATGCGGTAACCGATGGTGTAGTCGGCATGCTCACTGTGGATACTGTTGCTGCTGCAGCACTGCTGCCGCCGGAGGATTCGGGCAGCACATCAGGGATGGGCTCACCCGGGGCGTAGATGTAACCGATCACGTCACCTGGCAGCATGGTCACTCCTTCAGCTACCAGGTGCCTGACCACTCCGTTTAATTCCGCATCTACATCCAGATTGACCTTTTCGGTTTCGAGTCGATAGAGCAGCTGGCCTTTTTCCACCGTTGCGCCATCTGCGATGTACCATTCTTCGACAATGCCATCAGTCATGTTCATGCCGACTTTTACCAGGTAGATATTGGTGGGCATCAGGTTTTCTCCTTGGAGGGCCGCCGGTGATACAGGCCCATGTGTGCCGCCTTTCGCATTGTGAGATTAACGTCCACCACACGGGGCCCGTTTCGGTTGAGGCGCAGTGTGGCCTGCTGGCCAGGTTTGAGTTCCCGCTCCCGTTCACCGTCAAAGGCAAGAACACCGGGTCCTGAAAGGGTAATCGGTTGATCGAAATTCAGGGTGCGGAAGCTGGCGACGTTGAGGTCGCGATAATAACCGGGTGCGAGCGGTGCGCTGATGGTCATTGCGGGTGGTTCATCGCGGGCAAATTCGATCACCAGACCGATGTCTTCGGTGGTGCTTACCGGTTGCAGCAGACCGCCGATCGAGGTTATGCCCACCGCTGCGGGATCCGCCCGTGTGAGCGCCGCAAAGGCCAGATACTCCGGGTTCAACAACGCGCGCGCACCAATAAAGCGCTCCCGCGTGAGCACGGCATCGATCAGGGCGATGTCGTCGCGCTCGCCTTCGATCTGAACCTGTATCAGCTTCTGCCGATTGGAAAGCTGCTCACCAACAAGCGCTCCGCTGGCAAGCAAACCAGCTGCAGCACCAGCGATGGTGGCCTCGACCAGGACCGGAAACACATTGTTGGTACCCGTGGAAACAGGTAACAGCACAGCATCCGGCCAGCCGAGGCAGAACGCCCGGTTGGTGCCATCACCACCCAGTGTGATCACGACTTCAACCTCGGCTTTGCGCATGGCGCGTGCCGCACTGATGGTATCGAGTGCTGTGCCGGTTGCGGTCGCATCCACCGGCTCAGCGGGTACGCCGAGTTCCGCCAGGGCATTACGCACAATGCCGTGTGGATCATCAAGGTATACAAACCGCTTCGCGCCGCTTGCCATTGCCCCGACGATCACACGTCGTACGATTGCCTGTTTTTCCTGATTGTCGAAGACGGATGCGCGTGCGACAAGGCGTCGCACATCCTTACCCGATGAAGGGTTAGCCAGTAACCCGACGATTGCCAACGCCTGCGTTCCTTATATCAGTCAGATGCCGAGCTGTTTTTTCACTTCAGCAACAATCCGATCTGCGTTCGGCACATAGTGCGCTTCAAGGGCTGGTGAGAACGGTACTGGTGAGAACGGTGCACCGACTCTGGCAACAGGAGCATCCAGATAGTCGAACGCCAGTTCCTGGATCTGTGATGCGATCTCGGCGCCAATACCACCAAACCGGACGGCTTCGTGGACCACCAGCGCGCGGTGGGTTTTCTCCACCGATTTGACTACGGTTGCGGTATCGAAGGGTTGCAAGGACCTCGGATCGATCACTTCTGCGTCGATGCCCAGGTCTTTCAACTGTTCCGCGGCTTTGAGCGCTTCGTGAACCATCCTGCCGATTGCGACGATGGTGTAGTTAGCGCCGGGTCGCACGATGTTTGCTTCACCAATCGGGATAGCGTAGCTCTCTTCCGGGACTTCGCCCATCATGCCCAGAGACATCTTGTTCAGCACCACGATCACGGGATTGTTGTCTCTCGCAGCGCTGATGATGAGGCCTTTTGCATCGTACGGTGTAGTTGGCATGACTACCTTCAGACCAGGCAGATGACAGATCCATGCTTCCAGGCTCTGGCTGTGCTGGGCAGCAAGGCTCGCACCTGCACCGGCCATGGTCAGCATGGTGACGGGCAGGGTAACGCGACCACCAAACATGTAACGCATCTTTGCCATCTGATTGCTGATCTCGTCCATGCATTCGCCCATGAAGTCCATGAACATCAGATCGATGATTGGCCGGCATCCGGTTGCGGAGGCACCGACACCGAGACCCACGATACCTTCTTCGGAGATGGGGGTGTCGTAGATGCGATCAGGGCCAAATTCCTTGAGAATTCCCTTGTAATAACCATACACGCCACCAGCGCCTGCTACGTCCTCACCAACGACGAAGGCGTTGTCCTGCTCTCGCAGAACTGCCCGTACACCATCGGTTATGGCTGCAACATAAGGGAGTGTTCTGGGTTTAACCTGTGCTTCTGCCATGTTGCCTCCTAGGCTGCGTAGACGTCTTCGAGAAGTGTTGAGGGATCGGGCATCGGGGATTGTTCTGCAAACCGGACACTGTCCTGCACTTGTGTGCGGACCTCGTCATGGACTGCCTGGGCTGCCTCAGGTGACAGAATGCCCTGGTCGGCGAGACGCTTTTCCAGCGATTCGATCGGATCGCGCTTGCGCCACTGTTCAACCTCTTCGTCGGTGCGGTAACTCAGACCCATGCCTCTGACCCCGACGTGATCAAAGTAGCGGTAGGTTTTGCATTCGAGCAGCGTCGGTCCTTCGCCTGCGCGTGCCCGTTTGATGGCTTCACCGGCGGCTTCAAACACCGCAATTGCGTCCATGCCGTCGACGATGACACCCGGCATGCCGTAACCGGCTGCACGATCGGCAACATCTACGATGGCCTGGTGATTCTTTTGCGCTGTGTATTCGCCGTAACCGTTATTTTCGCAGATAAAGATCACCGGAAGTTTGTATAGACCGGCCATGTTAGCGGCTTCGTGAAATGAACCTTCATTGCTTGCGCCGTCGCCAAAAAACGACACCGAAACGTTGTCTGTTTTGCGGAATTTATTGGAAAACCCTGCGCCAACCGCGATCGGTGGTCCGCCACCGACGATACCGTTTGCGCCCAGCATACCCAGGTCGAGGTTACTGATGTGCATGCTGCCGCCTTTACCTTTGCAGTAGCCGGTCGCTTTGCCGTAAAGCTCGGCAAACATCTGGTCGAACTCACCGCCCTTGGCAATCAGGTGACCGTGGCCGCGGTGGGTGCTGGTTATCCAGTCCTTGTTGGACAGATGCACCATCACGGCACTGGCGATCGCCTCCTGGCCCACATAGAGGTGCAGTGCGCCGGGTATCTTGCCATCTTCCATGAGCTTACCGGCAGTTTCTTCGAATATCCGGATCCGGATCATGCGCCGATGTATATCGAGCAGCGTTGCGTCGGTGATCTGTTCCATCACACTTCCCCCCTTTTTGTGTTGCCCGAATGTATACGGAATAGGTCGGAAGGTACAACGTTGCGCTTCAAACCGAAGTTAGAAACAGGTGCTGTAGCGTCCGGGCCTGCTCAGGTGCGGCTGACTTTGCCCAGCACGTCCTGATAGCTTCTGCGCAGTTCACGTTTCAGCCAACCCATCATCATGGCCACCGGGACTTTGGGGCCATCAACCAGACGCGCCGCAGCCATGCCATCCAGCAGATACATGGTGAGGTAGTTGGTTCGTTCAAACGCCTCGGACAGAGCCAGATCGGGGAAGGCCTGTTTGACCGCCTTGTACCAGGCCTTATCAAACTCAGCCAGCGCAGGGAGCAGGACTTTTTCGAGTTCGCGGTCGGTCCTTGCTGCCACCTTGAGTTCATGAAAGACGATGAATGCGGGGGTATTCAGCTGTTCCCAGTAGGCGTCGATACCAGCCTCCACACGGCTGTACTGTGCACCTGCCTGCACCCGCGCTTCGGCATTCTTGAACATCTCCAGACGCGTCTGATTCAGATGCGCAACGGTTGCACTGATCATTTCAAAACGGTTTGGAAAGTGGTGCAGCATGGCACCCCGTGACACACCCGCGCGTCGGGCGATCTGTTCAGTGGTGGTTTTTGTGTAACCGACTTCAAAAAAGCAATCCACCGCAGCGTCCAGGATGGTGGTGCGGGTGATTGCGCTTTTAGTCTGTTGCCAGGTTTTCTCATCTTCGGCTTTGGCGTTCATGGTGATCACGCGTTGATGTACCTTACACTGACCAACATAGGCACGCGGGCAGGAAGGGTCAAGGATGTTGAATGTTCTGGTGGTAACGAAAGGTCATCCCTTCGAAGAAGCGCCCTTTTTTCAGATCTTTGATCAGATGGAAGAGGTTGCCTGGACGCACGTTGAACAACCGGCCGCCCAGGCGTTATTCATCACGGCCGAGGCTCAGAAGTACGACGCTTACGTGATGTACGACATGCCTGGTATTCGATTTCAGCCGGATCGTGCCCCGGATTTTGACGAACCCGACCCGTTATACAAACAGAACTTCATGAACCTGGTGGAGCATGGCCACGGTTTCGTGTTCATGCACCATGCCATCGCGGGCTGGCCGGCCTGGCCTGAATATGCAGAGT
>JAQBYL010000079.1 GCA_027622495.1 Pseudomonadota bacterium | reverse complement strand
CCGTCACTGTGAACACCTCGGAAAACAAGCGAGCAACCTACCGGGAGATTCCCGGTACCCGTGCTGTACGATCTTTCATGACGGGTGTTTCGAAGGTGCTGAAAAGGCGCAGTTTCCGCTCTCTGTTCCGCTTCGTTCTGATCCTGACAGGAACCAGTTGAATATCGAAGTTGTAGCCAGGCGGGCCTTCGGTGATCTCAAATCCGAGCAGTGGAAAACGAGCATGCGGTCGGCCGTTCTTACGCAGCACGATGGTAACGGGATCAGCACTCGGTGCAATCTTGATGTCGAACGGCCAGATCAGTGTGGCATGTCGATCTGAGTCCTCCAGCAGTCGCTGGATACTGCGCGTTCCTACCTCGACTGTGTCCTCGACCGCGTCGGGGTTGTCCTCACTCACTTCACGATCCATGCACTTCAATTAACTTGGCGATAGTGGTCTGATTCAACTCACCTGTCTGGGTTAAGCTGGCGCCTTTCTGGAAACGCCGCAAACCTTCCGTGGTCTTGGCGCCCTTTACATCGTCTTCAGAGCCGACATCGAAACCCAGGTTTTTCAGCCTCGCCTGTGCGCCGGAGACTTCATCTGCAGGGTCAAGATGTCCGATCCGCAGGGTTATGCGTTTTCCGTTTGCGCTTGTGATAGATCCCCTGCTGACATCCGCTGGAATCTGCACCTCAACAAATCCGTTGGCGTCACTCGCGATCTCGGTCAATGTGCCATCGAGATCCAGCGTGAAGAGCTCGTCAGCCAGGATTTCAGCGCCTCTTTTCACCTGCAGCCGGACTTTCGTTTTGGCACCTTTGCGAACGAAAGTGTGTTTCTGATCTGTCGCGGCACTCACGGTTTGTGATGTTCGCTCGGGTATGAAGACGCGGTCACCGGGTTTGAGGGCGTTGGGGTCTTTGCGCTTGTTCTTGAGCGAAGCGTTCTGCGAGTGCTGCCACAGTGAAGTCGGCAGGAAGCCGTTCGCCTTTGCGATACTCGAGATACACTCACCTTGTTTGACCCTATGCCAGGGCATGTATGATTTTCCGTCTCGTCATCGCTGGGTCAGTTATACCGGCCACGCAGTCTGCATACGTCGCCGAGGTGATCAGGCCGGTCATTCTGCGCGACCGTCCTGCAGTTGGCAAACAGATGGCACCGCCAGGTTGCGTACTTTCTGTAAACATCCTTCATCGCGCACGCGACCAATTTCAAAGGTGTAGCAGCGGCCGTGAATGAAGGGTAAACGAGCACCTATCATTGCGCCAGGACGACCCTGGCTAACGCTGCGCTAACGCACCTCTGGCAATCAACGCATCGACCCGCTCCGCTGCAATCCCCGCCTCAACAAACACCTCGCGGGTATGCTGGCCGGCATCCGGTGCAGGTCCGCGAACCTCTACATCCGCATTGCGGATCGCAAATGGAGCAGAGACGATCTCCATCGCGCCTGCACGCGGGTGGATGATGGTTGAGAAAGCGCCGCGTTCACGCAACGCTGGGTCTTCGACGACCTCTGGCAGTTCTGCAACAGGTTCCCAGATCAGACCGGCGGCATCGAGCTTTTCGCGCCAGACGTCCAGTGGTGCACTGGCAAACAGGGCGTTCAATTCAGGTATCAGCGCAGGCCCATGCTCTGCCAGACCCAGCAGACTCAGGTAACGCTCATCAGCCGCCCACTCAGGACGTTCGATCATGGCGCAGAATTTCGGCCAATACGGCGTTGCCATCGGCATCACCATAGCTAACCATCGCGCATCTGAAGTCTTGTAGTAGTTCCAGATCGGGTTGGGCGGGGCGACGCGACTGGTTTTGATCGGCTGAGTGCGCTCATACAGGGTGGTGGTGACGTCGCTTGCCAGCGCCCAGATGCCGGTGCGCTGAAGAGTTACCTCCACGTATTGCCCTTCGCCGGTCCGATCTTTCAGGCGCATTGCGGCAAGGATCGCCGCCAGCAGATTGAGGGCGGTGGTGCGATCGCCATAACCGCCGCGCGATATCAGCGGCCCATCATCGCGATCGCCGAAAACCGACATCGCCCCTGAGCGGGCCCAGAAGGCAGTCTGATCAAACGCCTGGCGATCACTGTCTGGACCTTTGACGCCGTACCCCGACAGCACGGCATAGATCGCTGCGGGTGAGATTGCGTGCACATCTTTGTCAGTGAGCTGGTAACGCTCCAGGCGCTTCCAGGTGAGATTGGTGATGAACACATCAGCGGATCGCGCAAGCTCGTGAACCATCTCGACCCCTTCGGGATCTTCCAGATTGATACAGACACCGCGCTTGCCGCGGTTGTCGAACTGGTAGCTCGGATGCACAAAATCCTCACCGAGCATGGCTGCGTACATGCGCCGGTAGGTGTCGCCGCCGGGAGGTTCGACCTTGATGACTGAAGCTCCCATGTCTGCCATCAGAGCGGCGCAACTCGGCGCTGCCAGCCAACTGGCGACTTCCAGAACCCGTATACCCTCAAGCGGTGCAGACATGTCTCATCCAATCAGTGATTCGGCACAGAGCATGCCATGGCAGCGCAAAGGGAGAAACCGGGTTCGTCAGTTCGTGAGTAGAGCGTTGGATTTGAAGAATTCGGCGATTGGCGCGCTCGCCTGGGATCGGTCCACACTGTTCAGGCACGATCCGTTGCTCAACGAATCGCCGATTCGCTGACCTACACTGGCCGGGTAACGATCACTATCACCGGGCACGACCAGCACCGGTGTCTGGATGCGCCCAAGCGCCGCGTCATTGATGCCGAAGAGCGAGCGGTCCCAGGGAAACATTCCATCGCGAAAATCCACCATGAGCGAGATATAGGTCTCGCGTCCGATTGAGAGCAGCGTATCGCGAAACAGCGGCTCATCGTGCAGGCGCGCTGCCCAGGGCCCACCGGCGGGGTTGTTCATGAAATCCGGGTCGGCCAGCGCTGCGTCCACCACCCCCTGCAGACCTTCCGCCCGCGTGGTGCGAATCGTTTCTGCGAAAAGGTTGAAGTAAACGTCCATGGAGTTGCTTGCATCGAGGCCCGGCGGGTGCACCAATGCGGCGGCGCTGATCCTCGCAGGTGCTTCGTAAACCAGGCGCAGGGCCTGTGAACAGGCGAGACCTTCGGCAATCAGGCAGGTTCGAGACACCTTCAGGGTATCGAGAACCGCAAGTTGGTCGCCCAGCATCGTGTCGAAGGAAAATGCAGCCAGCGGCGCACGACTTCGGCCCTCGAAGCGCTGATCCATGGTGATTATGGTGAACTGCCCGCTCATAGAATCAGCAAGGGTCGTAGTGTCAGAGCCGAGAATCAGCAGCGCATCGCCGCTGCCCCGGGTCTGATAGTGGATCGTTGCGCCATCCGGGCGGATCAATTCAGTCATGCTAAGTGCCTCTTTAACGAATCCAATTAACCTGTGGCGATGTTTTACCACGCGCGGACCATGCTAAGCTTGGCCACAGACATCCTGCAACTCGCCAGGGAGAACGCATGAACAACGGCAACGAGTCTCTCACACTTCAGAATCTGGACATTACCGACACCGACCGCTACGTTCGAGACGGCTATCCATGGGCCGCCTGGGACCTGCTGCGCAACGAAGCCCCGGTGTTCTGGTATCAGCGGCCCCGCCACGAACCCTTCTGGGCCATCACCCGGCACGAAGACATCCGCTACATATCGCGGCATCCGGAGCTCTTTTCCAACACGCAGATCCTGCGTATATCGGATGTGGAGAGCGTGCGCATCGGTCAGCGCGGCCGGGTCCGCAATGCCAACCGCTACGGCGGTTCGGCGGAGGATCCACCGGATTTCATCTTCATGGACCCACCCGAGCACCGTCAGCATCGGGGTGCGGTGAGTCGCCTCTTCACCCCGCGTGCGATGAGAGCACTGGAAACGCATTTTGCCGAAATGGCCGAAAACTATGTCAGCCGCTTCGCAAAGGTAGTGGTGGATCAGATGACCGCCAAGGGCGAACACGGCGTGGTGGACGTGGTTCACGAGCTGTCTGCCAAGCTGCCGGTCGCAGCAATCTGCGAAATGGCCGGGATTCCTGAGGAAGACTGGGACCAGATCTTCCGCTGGACGGAAACGCTTGTTGGTGCTGCGGATCCGGAATATCGCCTGCCGGGCGAGAATCAGGAGCAGACACTGCGACGCAGTTCGGGCGAGTGGCGGCGTTACAACGAAAACCTGGTCGAGAATCGGCTGAAAACCGGTCTGGGTGCAGACATTCTGAGCACCCTGATGCAGGCCGAAGTTGACGGCGCTGCGCTCACGCCGCGGGAAATATCCAACTACTTCACTCTGCTGGTCGCTGCCGGGAACGAAACGACCCGGAATTCCATTACTGGCGGCATCAAGGCCCTGCTCGACCATCCTGATCAACTGCAGCGGCTGATCGCCGAACCGGATCTTGTACCCTCGGCGGTGGAAGAGATCCTGCGCTGGACATCGGCCGTGATTCAGTTCCAGCGAACCGTGACCGAAGATCTGGAAATCCGTGGCCAACGGATCCGCAAAGGGGAGTCGGTGGTCATGTGGTACCCGTCAGCCAATCGCGACGAAGACGTGTTTACCGACCCCTACAAATTTGATATCGCCCGTGATCCCAATGATCATTTTGCGTTCGGTGGCTATGGTGAGCACTTCTGCATGGGCGCCCACCTTGCGCGCTGGGAAATGCGGTCCATCTTTCACGCGCTGCTTCCGGCCTTGCCTAAGCTTTCACTTGCCAGCGAACCCGAACTGGTTGCGGGCAGCCTGCATGTGGGTGGTATCAAACGCATGATGGTGCGCGCCAGTGCGTGAGGTGAGTCGCGTGAGTTTGACGAGGGGGAATTCGCAATGAAGGTGATTGTCGATCATTCGTTGTGTGAGGGGCACGGCCGCTGCATGGAGAATGTGCCGGAAGTATTCGAGGTCAGGGACGATGATCGATCTTACCCGCTGATGAAGGAGATCCCCGAAGAACTGCGTGCCAGGGTGGAGCATGCGGTGACCGTGTGTCCGAGGGCGGCGATCAAACTGGTCGAGTAGGGGCGCTGCGTACAGTTCTCCTCGACTGACGTACGACCTAGTGCGGATGATCAACCAGATGCTGACGCAGCAGGTCCTTTCCATAGTCGTTGCCATTCGGTGTTCTCACAACGGTGTGCACATGGATCCGGCTCGGCCCGTCGCCTTCAAGTGCAACCGGTGATTGATGGTCAAACTCGATCATGATCACCGGGCTCATGATCCGATAGTAAAAAACCGCATCATCGCCGGTTCCGCCTACCCAGCTGAAATAGGTCTGCGACCAGTGCTTAAGGATTTCAGTCAGGCGAACCTGCGCGTGATCGCGTTTCAGGTTATCGACGTACAGACTGATCAAGCCAACGGCCAGCGCGCGTTGGCCATCATCCAGCGCGTCAAGGCTGATGCCCGCAACCGGTACCACCGCATTGTCCTGAAATAACTCACCGTAGTTGTTGTTGCCGGGTTTCGCCGATGAGGTGATGGCGACGGCGCGCTGTTGTTCGCTCAAAGAACGGATCAAAGCCAGCCCGGCCTCCTGTTCTTCCTGCAGTATTTCAGTCCCCGCGTGTGGTCCGCTTAACGCGCGAACCGGTTCGGACCCCATGAACACCGGCGACATCACCACCTGATCGCCAAGCACGAAGTAGTTGATGATCAGATGGTGCCCATCCAGTTGCCAGCCCCAGGGTTCGCTCTGCGAAGGGGTACCCATAATGGTGAACCAGTAACGCTGGCTGCCATACTGGTTATGGTCATCCATCAGATCTGCAAGATGGCCTTCCAGCTTGATGATTTTGTGCGAGGTGTCGAGCCCGCGTGCACTTAAGGAAGCTTCGAGCAGATTGAAAGCAGCTTTGGTCTGGTTTTCATCCATATCCAGCAGACCTACCCCCTGGCGGGTGGAGATGTGGATGTTGGCCCAGCGCCGCCATTCATCGTCGTCGACTGCGTACAGCAGCTTGTTACGCTGTTGTGGGTTCAAGGCCGCAATGAACTTCTCCGCTGTCTGGACGACGGGTTCGGTGGACACGCCCGTTGACTCGATGCGATACAGGTCGGGTTTCACAATGCCGTCGGACGTTACACCGATGAACGGTTCTTCGAGCATTCGATCTTCAATGAGTGGCCAGACAACTTTTGAGGTCGCAACCGGCAGCTGGAACGCGATCGTGCCAAGACCCACGAGCAGAACGACGATTCCGGCGACGATGTAGAGAAACATTCGCACACATGTCTCCTCAAAGAAGGGGAGAGTGTACGCTGATGCGGGTAGCCTGGGGAGCTACCCGAGCGAGTTCTTCTATAGTCATAAGATGCGTATCAGGTCGCCGACGCTGCAGCGATCTGACCAATCGATGCGTCAAGGGCCGCAGCAAATTCAGCGTCGCTCGACTGAGCGCTCAGACCTTCGGTTAGTGCACGGGAAAAACTTGCGATCACACCGTGATTCTCCGCAAGCTTCTGATTCGCCACCTCGCGGCTGTAACCGCCCGACAACGCCACCACCCGCAACACCTGTGGATGAGCGACCAGGCTCCCGTAGAAATCGGCCCGGTCTGGCAGCGTCAGCTTCAGCATCACCGGCAGCTCACCGGTCAGGTTGTCCAGATGTCGGGTGAGGTGTTCGAGAAGCAGGTCTTCGCAGGCTTTTTTGCTTGAACTCTTGATATCGACTTCCGGCTCGATGATCGGGACCAGACCTTCGCTGCGGATCTGCGCGGCAACATCGAACTGCTGATCCACTACCGCTTTGATCCCGCTGCTGCTCGCCGACTTGATTACGCTGCGCATCTTGGTGCCGAACACATCGACCTGTTTTGCGGCCTGCAGCAGATCGTGCAACCCGGCAATAGGTTTCATGAGCTGCACGCCGTCGCCCTCATCTGCCAGACCCTTGTCTACTTTGAGGATGGGCACAATGCCTTTTTCAAACCACAGGAACTGAGGGGTTGGCTTGCCCTGAATATCACTCTTCATGGTGTTCTCGAACAGAATCGCAGCGAGGATTCGGTCGCTTGCGAACGCCGGGCAGGTGATGATCCGGGTGCGCATCTGGTGGATGAGGGCATACATCTGTGCATCGTCAGAGTAGGCGTTCGCCTCAATGCCATAAAGAGACAAGGCTTTCGGCGTGCTGCCACCGCTCTGATCGAGGGCGGCAATGAAGGCACCGCCGGTGGCGGATTGCATACGGGTCAGCTGGTCACGGAAGCTCATAGATATTCGGTGTCCTTTGAAAAAAAACGCGGTATAACCCAGCCAGAGGGAAAAAACGAGCCGTTTTCGGGGAATTTGCGAAATCAGTGGTAAGTCCGACGACGATTCGCAACCGGAGCGCCAATTCGGCATGATCGGGTGGGTCAGATTCGAGGAGAGGAGAGAGGTTAATGAGTGAAGCAGTCAGTTTGAGTCCAGCCCAACTGGGTCAGATCAACGTTGCGGATCCAAAGCGGTTTGCCGACGAGACCATTCTGCCGCTGATGGCGGATCTGCGTGCACACGCGCCGGTTCACTATTGCGAGAGCAGTGCTTACGGGCCTTACTGGTCAGTCACGCGCTATCGCGACATCATGCGGGTCGACAAGGACCACGAGGCTTTTTCGTCGGATGCGCACCTCGGTGGGATTATCATCGACGATGGCATCGTGAAGGATGTCGAGCGCGATTTCTTCATCTCCAGCTTCATCACCATGGACCCCCCAAATCACGGTCCGCAACGCAAAGCCGTCAACAAAATCGTCACGCCGCCGAGTCTGCAGAATTTTTCGACGCTGATCCGCGGCCGCACACAGGCCATTCTGGACAGCCTGCCGGTGGGGCAGGAGTTCGACTGGGTGAGCAAAGTGTCCATCGAATTGACCACCCAGATGCTCGCCACCCTTTTCGACTTTCCTTTTGAGGATCGTCACAAGCTCACCCGCTGGTCAGATGTCACCACGGCAGAAGCGGATTCTCCGATTGTGGGCAGTCAGGCCCAGCGGGTTGAAGAACTGCGGGAATGCCTTGAGTACTTCACCAGGCTGAAACGCTCTCGTGCAAGCGGCCCGGCCAATCTGGACCTTCTGACCATGCTTGCTCAAGACGCGGCAACCGCGGATCAACCGGCCCATGAGTTCCTTGGCAACCTGTTGCTTCTGATCGTGGGCGGCAACGACACCACGCGCAACAGCATGAGCGGCAGCATCAACGCGTTCCACCAGTTCCCCGGGCAATTAGCGAAGCTCAAGGCCGATCCGACGTTGCTCGCAAATGCGGTTTCAGAGGTCATTCGCTGGCAGACACCGCTGGCCCACATGCGTCGGACTGCCTTGCACGACGCACAAGTCGGTGACCAGACCATCAAGAAGGGCGACAAGGTGGTGATGTGGTACTACTCGGGTAACCGGGATGATGAACTGTTTGTGGATGGCAACGATTTCGACATTACCCGCGAGAACGCGCGCGCCAATATCTCCTTTGGTTTTGGCATACACCGCTGTCTGGGCATGCGCCTTGCGGAATTGCAGTTGAAGATTCTCTGGGAAGAAATTCTTGCCCGTTTCGATCGGGTTGAGATTGTTGGTCCGACCCAGCGGGTACTTTCCAACTTCGTTAACGGTTACACCCACATGCCGGTGGTGTTACATCCTAAGCAGTAGTGCGGACCGGCAACCTGACAACATGTATCTGGCGCGCAAGCCTCACGCTTGAGTACCGCGATAAACGTCTGGAGGCGATATGCGTTTGAAGGTCAACGGCCAGGTCCATGAGATCAGGCCAGCCAATAATGACACCCCGCTTTTGTGGGTGTTGCGCGATCATCTGAATCTGGTGGGGACCAAGTACGGCTGATGTGCACTTTGTGCAAAGCGAGTTTCCGCCACCGGGTTGGGTGAACCGGTGAGGCGCATGCCTCTGGTTAAGTCAGGTTGGGTTTAAAACAAGAGGTGTATTGATGGAACCATTGTCGGGAATTGTGGTGGTGGAGATGTCGCTGGCTGTTCAGGGCCCTGCCGCTGCCTTGTATTTGTGTGATATGGGTGCGCAGGTAATCAAGGTGGAGCCGCCGTTGGGTGATCCAAGCCGTTACGGCCGCGGCATCGGCAACGAAACACCGGCAGGTTCTATTGGGCCGCAGTTTGCCGCAGTTAACCGGGGCAAAAGGTCAGTCTGTCTCGACAGCTCAACAGAGCTTGGTAACAGGGCGATACAAGCATTGTTGGCGCGTGCCGATGTATTTCTGACCAACTACCGCGAACCGGCGCTCAAAAAGATGAATCTCGACTATGCGACCCTGCATGAGCGGTATCCAAAACTTGTGTACGCATCGGTTAACGGGTTTGGACCACTCGGGCCCGATGCAGATAAAGCCATGCTGGACGGTGCGGCAATCGCCCGTGGAGGTCTTGCCAGTTTGACCGGTACTGCCGGGCAGCGCTGCCTGCCCGGCGCGATTATCGCTGATACCAGTGGTGCAATGCAGTTAGCGCTGGGGGTGGTGACCGGGTTGTTTGCCAGGGAACGGCACGGTGTTGGCCAGCGGGTACAGACGAGCGCCTTGGGCGCCCAACTGTGGCTGCAGCAATGGGAACTCACCCACGTTGCCATGACGGGCGCCGAGCTTGAAAGACAGGGCAACCATCATCCGATTATCCGCGGCACCTATGGGGTCTATGAGACCAGTGATGGTGGGGCCATCATGATTGCCCATACCATGCAGCAGGATGCCTGGGATGCGTTCTGCACCGAAGGCGGCATACCAGAACTCGCAGTTGATCCGCGCTGTCAGACTCCCGGGCTGCGGCTGGGTGAAGGTCTGACCGACGCAGATTCGCTTGAAATCCGCGCCCTGGTCGAGAAAGCCTTCCTGAGTAAAACCGCGGCCGAGTGGGATGCCTTTCTGCGAACACAGCCGGAGACCATCTTCGAGCGTGTGCGTACCTTGCCCGAGGTTCTCGAAGATGAGCAGAGTGTCATCAACAACTACATCACCGGTATTGACGTTCCCGGAAGTGGTCCGACAAAAACGGTCGGGAATGTTGTTACCTTAAGCGAGACACCAGGCAGGCCGAAAGGCAATCCGCCGGTTCTGGGTGAAGCAAATCCAGAAATCCTGGGGGGCTCGGTTTTTCGGCTGCCGAAATAGACCAGATCACAACAAATGCGACTGGTGCTCGCGAGGCAGCGTTTGCTCAATTGTTAGGGGCAGTGAAACCTGACTGACCGACGACTGGAGGGCGCATGAGGTTCGGCATATTCGACCACATGGAGTTTCGTAACGAGTCACTGGACGGTCTGTTTGAAGAACGTCTCGACATGCTGCAGATGGCCGACGAAGGTGGCTTCTGGTGTTACCACAAGGCGGAACACCATTTCGTTCGGCTGGACGCGGCACCCTCGTCAAACGTCTTTCTGGCCGCTGCCTCACAGCGCACCAGTCGTATCCGTCTGGGCTCGCTTGTTTATCTTCTGCCGTTCTATGAACCCATCCGTCTGATCGAAGAAATCTGCATGCTCGACCACCTGTCTGGCGGGCGGTTAGAAGTGGGGGTGGGGAAGGGGATATCACCGGCGGAACACCGTCTGTGGGGCCATGATCCCGAGCGGGCCAGAGATCGTTTTGAAGAAGTGTTCTCGATCTTGAGGAGCGGTCTCACAAGCGGCGAATTGACTCATGAAGGGGAGTTTTATCGCTTCACGGATGTATTGCTGCCGCACCGGCCGAAGCAGCAACCTCATCCAGGTTTCTGGTATCCGGGGAATATCGACTATGCCGGTCGTCACCGACTGAACACGATCACCGGCGGACCCACGCAGCGGGTTGCGCAAGCCGTTCAGGCATACCGGGCTCTGCTTGAAGCGAGCGAGCATGACTGGAACCCGGGTGTTGCGAAACCGGTCATCGGGGTAACACGACATCTGCTTGTCGCACCCACGGATGCGCAAGCGCAGGCTCGCGCGAGCGCCGCTTATCGGGCCTATAACCAGAACCTTGCGTATCTCTTCAACAAGTATAAGGTTCCCTTTGCCGGTCCGGCTGGAGATCCAAGTTTTGGCGGTGACGCTGAGCTTGCGATGAAGTTAGACGCGCTCGTTGTGGGGTCGCCGCAGACCGTGCGCAGGCATGTTGAACAGGTGCGGGACACAACCGGCATCGACTACTTCGTGGGTGCGTTTGCCTGGGGTGATCTGACCCACGACGAAGTGCGCGAATCGATGGGTCTGTTTATCGATCACGTAATGCCGGGGATGTGATTTCTCTTCCGATCAGGTCTGCAGCATCTTGCGCGCATTGCGGGCGAATTTCTCTGCAGCCTCCTTGTCGTCGATAACGTTAGTGATGTGCTGCGGGACCTGAATGCCTTTCTGAAGACCCGGTTTCTGCTTCATGACATTAAGCCAGCGGTCCAGATGGGGCAACCCGTCGCGCGACACACCGGACCACTTGTAGGTTCGCACCCAGCACCAGTTGGCGATGTCGGCAATGGAGTAGTCATCGGCCAGCCATTCGCTGTCGGCCAGACGCCGGTCGAGCACTTCGAAGAGGCGTCGAGTCTCATTCTGATAGCGGCTGATGGCAGCCGGCAGTTTTTCCGGGAAATAGCGGTAGAACACATTGGCCTGCCCCATCATCGGCCCGATACCACCCATCTGGAACATGAGCCACTGCATCACCCGCGAACGCCCTTTGGTGTCGGTGGGAAGCAGCCGACCCGCCTGCTCCGCCAGGTAGACCATGATCGCGCCGGTTTCGAAAATCGCGAAATCATCCTCGTCACGATCCACGATCACCGGGATACGGCCGTTCGGATTGAGGGCCAGAAATGCGTCGGTTTTCTGATCTCCTGCGCTCAGGTTGATGGGGATGACGTTGTAGGCGATGCCCAGTTCTTCCAGGGTGCAGGATGCTTTGTGGCCGTTTGGTGTGGATGAGGTGTATAGATCGATCACGATGCATTTCCTATTTGGATTTCCAAAGGTCAGACACAAAGGTAGCGTGAGCTTGCGTGAAGATCCAATGCTCACGGTGGATCGAGGCTCGCACAACGGCTGAGCCTGCACTACCATCGGAGCTGTTTGCGGAGGAAGTTTGGGGAGGATGAGATGAGTACACATGATGAGTCGCTTGGACCCGAAGGCTATGACGTCAAAGCCGTCGAAGCCTGGATCAGCGGCAACGTCGAAGGTCTTTTCCCGCCACTGAAGTGGACCCGCCTGCTGGGTGGTCATTCCAAT
>JAQBYL010000078.1 GCA_027622495.1 Pseudomonadota bacterium | reverse complement strand
CCAACGGGATCGCCAAGGATGTCTCTGACACCGCGGTCGCTGAGTTGCAGTATGTCGCGGCTCATCACCATCATCGCACGCTGAATTTCTGCCAGTCTGGCGCCACGCTCATTCATGGTCTCGTGATTGCTCAGGGTGCTCTGAACCAGTTGGGCCGAGATCACACCCACGACCGCAAATACCCCCAGTACCACGAGCATCTCAAGAAGCGTAAATCCGCGCGCTCTTTTCATATCAGTACCGGCCCACAAAACCGATCAGATGATCGATGGGTCCAATATCACCTTTGTCGCTGACTTCAAAAACGTCGATCTCCACGCGTCGCAGCCACGGGTGGGTGGTGTTGGCAAACTCGGTTTCGACTTTCCACTCACGCCCGCCCATGAGCACCCGTTCGGTATTCCGGCTGGTTGGGATCGGATCGGTCTGGTTGACCCGCGACATGTGAATTCTGTTGAGCTGATTCGAAGCCACCCAGTGGGCGACGGTGCGCCGTTCCAGCGAGTAAGTCTGCGATACGACATTGCCGACCGCAGACGACACAGTAAACCCGGCAGTTGCAATGATCACCACCGCGACCAGCACCTCGATCAGCGTGAAGCCGCGGCTCTTCATCCCTTACGCTCCGCCGTCGCTGCAGACAGGCCATCTGACCGGATGATCCAGGCGGCAGAATCCCAGTCCGGTTCAATGGTCCAGCTGAATGGAGTCACCTCGCCGCTCGAAAACAGAATAATCTGTGGCAGACTTTTTTCACTTGCACCGAGCAATGCCGGATCGAAGCCTTCGGTGTTGACGTTCAGAAATATCTGGTCGAGGTTTTCGTTCGCCAGAAAGGGCTTGTAGGTCTGATCGACCCATTCGCCGGTGTCTGGATTGAATTCTGCGAAGCGGTAGCCCTGCTGATCAATGTAGATGCCCCACTCCCGATTACGCTGCAGGGAATACTGGCGGGCCATCTCGATGCGCACGGTCATGCGCTCTACTATTCCGCGCAGATCCTGTTCGCGGTCAGCACCGGTAAAACCGAGAATGATCACGCCAAGGAGCACGCCCGCGATACTGACCACCACCAGCAGCTCAATCAGCGAGAACCCGGCGTTGTGCCGGATCGACCTACAGGTCTTCGTAGCGGATATCGGCATTAACCCCTTCGCCACCTTCGGTTGCATCTGCACCGAGTGAGAACAATGAAAACTGGGTGTCGTTGTTTTCGTAGATGTACGGTGATCCCCACGGATCATCTTTCAGTTTTTTAACGTAACCGTCCGGGTTGTAGTTGGCGGGCTCAGGGAAGCCGTTGGGTTTTTCAACCAGCGCCTCAAGCCCTTGATCCGTGGTCGGATACCGGAAGTTGTCGAGACGATACATGTCGAGTGAATTCCCCAGTGCCCGCAGGTCACCCTGGGCTGCCGTCAGCCGGGCCTGGTCGGGTCTCGCCAGCAGGTTAGGAACAATGATTGCGCCGAGGATGCCGATGATCACCACGACCACCAGAATTTCGATCAGCGAGAAGCCGGATATGGATTTTATACGCATTTACCTACACTAACTGGTTCATATTGAGGATGGGTAGCAGAACTGCCATGACAATGAACATCACCATCCCACCCATGAGCAACAGCATCAGCGGTTCGAAGAGCTTCACCAGAGTAGTGACGATTCGTTCCACTTCGGCCTGCTTATACCTAGCCACCCGTACGAGATGGTCGTCGAGCTCACCGGTTGATTCGCCGCTTGCCACCATATGCAGAACCATGGGTGGGAAGTGGCCGGCTCCTTCCAGAGCGGCACGCAGGCTCGACCCTTCGCTGACCCGTTGGGTGGCACCAATGAGCCTGCGTTTTAACCACTGATTCGACACAACTTCGGCGGCGATGTTCATCGCTTCAACCAGTGAAACGCCGCTGCGTGTCAGAATGCTCAGGGTACTGGTGTAGCGGGCCGCATTGCTGCTGCGCGATATGCGTCGGACCAACGGCAGGCTCAACTTGCGATGATCCCACGCCGACCTGATCGACGGTTGCTCAAGCAGCCACCACACACCGGCGATACCTGCTACCAATACAATCAGAACTGCCCACCACCAGCTGATGAGACCTTCGGACACGCCAATCAGCAATTGGGTCATCAGGGGCAGTTCCTGGCCCATGTTTTCCAGCACACCCACCATGTCCGGCACCACATACACCATCAGTGTGCCAATGATGAGGATTGCCAGCACGAACAGCATGACCGGATACAGCAGCGCCATTTCGACGTTGCGCCGGGCTTCGAACTGCCGTTCGGTGTATTCGGCCAGATTTTCCAGCACCTGCCCAAGGTGGCCCGACTGTTCACCGGCCGCCACTGTAGAGCGATACATGTGGGAAAAACTGCCAGGGAAATCGCCGAGGCTCGATGCCAGGGAGTGGCCTTCCAGAACACGAGAACGGATCCCCATGACCAGCGCATTGACGTGTTGTTTCTCGGAATGTTGAGCCACTGCACCGAGTGCCTCCTCGATCGGTAAGCCCGCGCCCACGAGCGTTGCAAGCTGCCTGGTGATGAGAGTCCGGTCCAGACCGCTCAGGCGGCCAAAAAGAGCACTGCGCGCAGACCGGCTCTGACCGCGGCGCTTGGACCTTGCTGCTGCATCGACATTGAGTGGCACCAGACCCTGATCGCGCAGCAACTGACGTATCTGGCGCGGACTGTCGGCCTCCAGAACACCCCTCTTCTGGCGACCCTGTTTGTTCAGCGCAGTGTATTCGAAGGCGGCCATATCCGATGTCAGTTTTCCAGCGTGACCCGCAGAACTTCCGCCACACTGGTCACGCCATTCAGAACTTTGCTCCGCGCATCGTCGCTGATTCCCGGTGAGACGTTGCGGGCGTGGGCCGCCAGGACCTGTTCGGAGGCGCGATCGTGGATCAGATCGCGCAGGGCGTCGTCGATGAGAATCAGTTCATAAATACCGGTTCGGCCACGAAAACCGGTGTGACCACAGGCTTCGCACCCGGCTGCGTCGAAAACGGTAGCGGCGTTAACTTTGAGAAAACGCATTTCCTGCGGAGTCGCCTGCTTTTCGGTCTTGCAGTCAACGCACAGCACCCGGATCAACCGCTGCGCCAGTACCCCCATAAGACTCGAGGAGACGAGGAACGGCTCGACCCCCATGTCCATCAGACGGGTGACGGCGCCAACCGCTGAGTTGGTGTGCAGCGTAGACATCACCAGGTGACCGGTCAGACTGGCCTGAACCGCAATCTGGGCGGTTTCAAGGTCGCGTATTTCCCCCACCATCACCACATCCGGGTCCTGTCGCAGGATCGCCCTTAAGCCCCGCGCAAAAGTCATGTCGGCTTTGGTGTTGACCTGGGTCTGGCCGATCCCGGGAAGGTTATATTCGATGGGATCTTCCACGGTGAGAATGTTGATTGTCTGGGTACTCAGTTCCGACATCGACGCATACAGCGTGGTTGTCTTTCCTGATCCTGTAGGGCCTGTGACCAGAAAGATGCCATGAGGACGATGCACGACCTCCTGCAGCCTGGCGAGGTCAGATTCGTTCATGCCGAGGCCCAGCAGCTTCAAGCGCCCTGCCTGTTTGTCGAGCAGCCGCAGAACCACGCGCTCGCCATTGCTCGCAGGCATGGTGGATACGCGCACGTCTACTTCGCGGCCCCCCACGCGCAGCGATATGCGGCCATCCTGAGGAATGCGTTTTTCGGCGATATCAAGCTTCGCCATGACCTTGATCCGCGAGACTAAAAGCGGTGCAAGTTGACGTTTCGGCTGCACCACTTCGCGCATTACACCGTCCACCCGGAAGCGCACCACCAGCTCGCGTTCAAAAGTTTCGATGTGAATATCCGATGCACCTTCGCGGATCGCTTCAGCAAGCAGCGCGTTGATGAGCCGGATGATGGGGGCGTCGTCTTCCTGCTCCAGCAGGTCTTCGGTTTCCGGCACCGAGTCGGCGAGGCTGACCAGATCCATCTCATCGCCCAGGTCTTCGACCATCTGCTTGGCTTGCGATGAATCCCGCGCATAGGTAGCGGTCAGAAGCGCTTCAAATTCGCGGTCACCGACCATTCGGATCTTGAGTTTGCGGCCGCAGATCCGCTTGATTTCGGCAAGCACGATCAGATCGGGTTGTTTGCGACAGGCAACATCCGTGTGTTGCGGACCGAGGTCAATGGAGGTGATCAGAACGCCAAACCGTTTGGCATAGGCGAACGGCAGCGGTGCCGAAAGCCGGGTTTCGGCGTCAGTGGGTTCATGCACAGCGACGTCACTCAATTTGGCCATCATCCATCGGCTTGTGATCCTGATGCATCATAGCAGTGAAGGGCTACAACGATAACGCACAACCCCTGCCAGATGAGCGCCAGGTCGCACCCACACTGTGGGCGCTACCCATCTCAAGAGGGACTGTCGTTTCTGCTGCCAGGCGCGCAGCAGAGCCTTCTTCCCCAGGGTGCCTCCGATCTCTGCCGAACATTTGCGCCAAACGCTCTGCGACCCTTTCTGCCGCTCGTGCATCTTAACTGATACATACCCACCACCCTCCAGGAGAGAGCAATGAAAACCACCCATACCGCAGTGCTGTTCGTATTGAGCCTTTGTCTGTCAGCCTTTTCAATGGCCGGTGAACGCTACAGCATCGCCTACAGCAAAGCCGACTTTAAAACGACTGAAAGCGTTGAGCAGTTCCACAAGAAGATTGTGCGCACCGCACGCGCCCACTGCCCCGATTACTCCAGAACCCGATCCTTGTCCAACACCTATGACTGTATCGATGCGGTGGTTGCCGACATTACCGCTTCCATCGATCAACCGGCGCTGACCGCGCTGGTTCATGGTAAAGCTGATGCTCGTCTGGCCGGCAAATCCCAGCCAGCGAACGAACAAGGCTAAAGTCTGCTCAGGACCTGTTGTAATCCTTCCCCTTACACAACAGGTCCCTTTTTTCTCTTTCAAGATCCGAGGAATCCAACCTCTTAAATGCGGCGCAGGGTGACGCGCGCCATTTTGCGCGGTTACTATGTCGCACCAGATTTGCTGGTCCGAATCGTTGAGGGGCACTTTGGATTTTACCGGCGCAGACATTCTTTCAGTAAATCAATTTGATAGACCATCAATCGAACGTGTTTTCGAGGTGGCGGACGATCTTCGACCGTATGCTCAGCGCAAACGCATCACCCGCGTGCTGCAGGGCGCCATTCTTTCGAATATGTTCTTCGAACCGTCCACGCGAACCCGAATTTCTTTTGGCAGTGCTTTCAACCTGTTAGGTGGAGAAGTTCGAGAAACCACTGAAGTTTCTGCTTCATCGCTCGCAAAAGGTGAATCGCTGCACGACACTGCGCGCGTGCTGTCGGGTTACAGCGATGTGATCGTCATGCGCCACCCCGAGGCGGGTTCAGTCGCCGAGTTCGCAGAAGCCTCCCGTGTGCCTGTCATCAATGCCGGTGACGGGACCAATGAACACCCGAGTCAGGCATTGCTCGATCTTTATACGATCAGCAAGGAACTCGAAACCCGCGGCCGTCAGATCGACGGTTTGCGCATCGCTCTGGTGGGCGATCTGCGCTACGGTCGCGCCGTTCACTCTCTGTGCAAACTCTTAGCCGTTTACAACAGTGTGCACTACAAACGGGTGTCACCGCCGGAACTTGCCTTACCCGCCGGGATTGTCGAGGAATTGAGGCAGCGCGGTCACGAGGTGTCGGTTTACCACGAACTTGAGGAAGGCATTAATCAGGTCGACATCCTCTACGTTACCCGCACACAGGAAGAGCGCTTTCCGACACAAGAGGAGGCCGATCGATATCGCGGGCTGTTCCGGGTGAATCAGGCGATCTACACAAAGCACTGTGAGCCGAACACCGTCATCATGCACCCGTTGCCCCGGGATTCACGAGCCAAAGCCCAGGAGTTGGACGACGACCTGATCCACAATCCCAATCTGGCCATATTTCGCCAGACCGACAACGGTGTGATCGTCAGAATGTCGCTGTTTGCGCTGGTGCTGGATGTCGCCGAGCAGGTCCACAATCATGCCCAGCCGGTGACCTGGTACACGGCAAAGCGCAATCCACGTTGACTCGCTTACGCGGCATTTACGTGACGAAAAAGGGCCATCTTAACGATCCACCCCCGATAGGAATTCTCGGTTACTTTTTAGCCTTCTTCGGAACTTTTGGCATGCTGTCTACCCAGGCCTTCGGCGCGCTCTTGTAGCCACGGCACTCAGCCAGGTATTTTGTGGCTTCCTTCCAGGCCTTGTCGTCACCCAGTCGCTTGACCGAGAACTCCCGCACAAAGCCCTTGCCCTTGGTTTGCACATGCACCCGGAAAGCGGGTGATGGGCGATAGACCAGGTTGATCCCACGGATGCCGGTGCTGTGCTTTTTACCGGTTGTGGCTTCGCGAACACGCTTACCTTTGGCTTTGTCCTGCAGGTCGCGCCATTTTTCGTCCAGTGCAGTCGCTTGTTCGCGAACATCAGCCTGTTTGGCCTTGTTCAAACCGATCAGACTGAAATACTGCTGCTGTAGCTTGCCGTCAATGCTCCGTGCAATACGCAGCAGTTGACCGTTGTTCAATTCATAAACTGCCAAGATAAGACTCCTTCAATGCGAGTGCATCGAATCCCTGTCCCTTCACAATCAGAGAGCGGCTTCCAGCTCAGGCAATGCCTGAAACAAATCCGCTACCAGTCCGTAATCGGCGATCTGGAATATCGGTGCGTCTTCGTCCTTGTTAATGGCCACGATGACCTTGCTGTCTTTCATGCCTGCCAGATGCTGGATTGCACCGGATATACCAACTGCAATATACAGATCAGGTGCGACAATCTTACCAGTTTGTCCCACCTGCATGTCATTAGGAACAAACCCTGCATCAACTGCTGCTCTGGATGCGCCAATTGCTGCTCCCAGCTTGTCAGCGATGCCATCGAGCAGTTTGAAATTCTCCGCGCTGCCCATTCCGCGACCACCGGATACTATCACACCCGCAGCGGTTAGCTCGGGCCGCTCTGACTTGGCAATCTCTTCGCTGACGAACACCGATGTACCAGCGTCATGCGCACTTTCGAGCGCTTCTATTATGCCGGATCCACCTTCAGCGGGCGCACCGTCGTAGGCTGTTCCACGAACCGAGAGGACTTTAACGGAGTCATTTGATTTGATGGTTGCAATGCCGTTCCCGGCATAGATAGGTCGTTTGAATGTGTCTTCACTCACAACCGCCACGATGTCGGAAATCTGCGCAACGTCCAGGCGAGCTGCCACACGCGGAAGAAAATTTTTGCCGGATGTTGTGTGCCCTGCCAGAACGTGGCTGTACCCGCTCGCGGCCGCAACCACTGCACCGGCGATGTTCTCGGGCAACTGATGTGCGTAGGCGGCGTTGTCAGCCACCAGCACTTTGCCAACGCCTTCAATCTGCGCCGCGGCCTGCGCCGCTGCGCCACAGTTCTGACCAGCAACCAGAATATCGAAACCATTTCCAATCGCTTTGGCTGCAGCTACAACCACAAGCGTAACGGGTTTCAGGCTTGCGTTATCGTGCTCTGCTATGACCAGTGTGCTCATGAAATCACCTTTGCTTCGTTCTTCAGTTTGTCGACCAGTTCGGCAACGCTTGCAACCTTGATACCGGCTTTGCGGCCTTCAGGCGGCTCAACAGACAAAACCTCAAACGTTTTGTTGATTTCGACCCCGAGATCGGCGGGAGACATGACATCGAGGGGTTTTTTCTTGGCTTTCATGATGTTCGGAAGCGAGGCGTAACGCGGCTCGTTCAAACGCAGGTCGGTGGTTATAACCGCCGGCATGTTGATCAGGACCGTCTGCAGACCGCCATCAACTTCGCGGATCACTTTGCACTTGCCGTCTTCGATCGAAACTTTTGACGCGAAAGTTCCCTGCGGCATACCAGTGAGTTCGGCGAACATCTGACCGGTCTGACTGTTATCACCGTCGATGCTCTGCTTGCCGAATATGACGAGCCCTGCCTGTTCCTTTTGCTGCAGGGCTTTTAACGCTTTGGCAATCGCCAGCGGTTGGGCCTGATCATCAGTTTCGATCAGAACTGCCCGGTCAGCGCCCAGCGCCAGACAGGTTCGCAGCTGTTCCGAGCATGCGCTCGAGCCCACCGCTACAGCGATGACCTCGGTCGCGACACCCGCCTCTTTGAGCCGGATCGCCTCTTCGATGGCGATTTCGCAGAACGGGTTGACTGCCATCTTTACATTGTTGAGGTCGATGCCTGACCTGTCAGGTTTAACCCTGACTTTGACGTTGGCGTCTACCACCCTTTTAACCGGTACCAGTACCTTCATGAATATCCTCGTGTTCTTTCGAGTTGTTCGCACCAGTAAGTGTTACCGGCGTAATGTGGTTTTCACAGAGCTTTATCAAAAGTACTTATTTCTCTGTGCCAAACAGACAAGCGGGCCTTAAAAAAGGCCCGCAAACCCGCTATTTAGCGGGCACGCATTCTCGCCGGGAGCGGATGAGTGAGTCAAGGAATCCTTCGGATCGATATTCAAGGGTCGTTCTCACGAGCCCCTTGCGCGCCCTGAATCCAAGCGGTACGCGGTCTATACCGGCGGCAACGAGCTTAGAAATGGGTTTGCGTATCTGAGTATAATCCGCCCGCCAGAAATGTAGGAGAGTGATCGAATGGAACGTGAGTCAATGGAGTTTGACGTTGTCATCGTTGGCGGTGGACCGGCGGGTCTTGCGGCCGCGTGCCGATTGATGCAGATGGGCGAAGCGGCCGGAAGCGAGGTGTCCGTCTGCCTGGTGGAGAAAGGCTCGGAGATTGGCGCACACATCCTGTCTGGCGCAATTTTTGAACCCACCGCCTTAAATGAACTTTTCCCCGACTGGCAGGAACGTGGCGCCCCGTTGACCAATCCGGTGCGGGATGACGATGTTTATTACATGGTCAACGAAATCAATCGGATCAAAGTACCGAGCCTGTTTGTTCCAGCCGATTCCCACAACAAAGGCAACTATGCCATCAGTCTGGGCAACCTGTGCCGCTGGCTCGGTGAGCAGGCCGAGGGGATGGGAGTGAATCTGTTTCCGGGGTTTGCCGCGTCAGAAGTTTTGTTTAACGAAGATGGCAGCGTCAAGGGCGTGGCCACTGGCGACATGGGGATCGGCGCCGACGGCGAACACAAGGGCACGTTTACCTCCGGCTATGAACTGCATGGCAGGTACACCATTTTTGCCGAAGGCTGCCGAGGCCACCTGGGCAAACAACTGATCAAACACTTCGACCTCGACGCTAACGCAGGTCCACAGCACTATGCGATCGGTCTGAAAGAACTGTGGGACGTGCCTGCCGAAAACCATGTTCCGGGCAAGGTCGTTCACAGTGTTGGCTGGCCACTGGGGCATCTGGCCGGTGCCGCCACCGGTGGGTCGTTTCTGTATCACCTGGAGAACAACCAGGTGGCTCTGGGCCTGATTGTTGACCTGTCGTACAAGAACCCTCACTTAAGTCCGTTCGATGAATTTCAACGCTGGAAACATCACCCCTTGATTGCGCAGCAGATCGAGGGTGGTACACGGGTCTCGTACGGTGCACGTGCCATCAGCAAAGGCGGGTTGCAGGCACTGCCCAAGACAACCATGCCCGGTGCATTGATCGTGGGGGATGATGCCGGTTTCCTCAACGTGCTGAAGATCAAGGGCAGCCATACCGCCATGAAGTCCGGCATGCTCGCAGCAGAAACCGTGTTTGATGTCTTAAACGAAGATCAACCGCCCGCGCAGGATCTGGTTGAGTTTAAAAATAAATTTGAAGCTTCGTGGCTGTACGAAGAACTGCAGAAGACCCGCAATACCGGTCCTGGCCTGCACAAACTCGGCATTCTGTTCGGCTCTGCTCATGCTCTGCTCGACAGCTGGGTCGGCGGAAAGATGCCGTGGACCATGAGCGACCCGACGCCCGACCACGCCACCCTCAAACTGGCTGCTCAATGCAAACCGATTGCGTATCCCAAGCCCGATGGTGTGCTGTCGTTCGACAAACTCTCGTCGGTCTTTTTATCCAATACCAATCACGAAGAAGACCAACCATGCCATCTGACGCTGAAAGATGCCTCCATCCCGATCGCCGAGAACCTGCCCAAGTTCGATGAACCGGCGCAGCGTTACTGTCCGGCGGGGGTGTACGAAATCGTCGAAGAAGCCAATGGTCCACGCTTTCAGATCAACGCGCAGAACTGTGTTCACTGCAAAACCTGCGACATCAAAGATCCGGCACAGAACATTAACTGGGTGGTTCCCGAAGGAACCGGCGGGCCGAACTACCCGAATATGTAACCTGTCACGCAACCGGACCCAGGTCGAACCGTTCTCCCCGGCTGGTGATGGTGAGTCGACCGTTGTTTTGTTGGCCGATTCTCAGTGCGAGATCGACCAGGCGGTAATACAACGGTCGGATCAGCCGACCGGTCAGACCGTCGCGAACATCGAGCACGGGCTTTGGCTGATCAGGACTGCCGTCGATGTGCAGCCGGTTGGTCTGTGACGCCACAACAAGCTCCTGCACGTTTGTTACAAACAGAAGTTCAAGCTCGGAAGCGCTTCCGCGGTGCTCCATGTCCACCACCACAAAGGGCGTGTCCTCCACCGTGATCAGCAACCGCTCCGCGGGGGTGACCAGAACAATGCCATCATCATCTTTGCGCAGGATGGTCGAGAACAGCCGGACGATCTCCGGCCGTTTAATCAGCACCCCTTCGTGAAACCAGTTACCGTCCGCGGCGATGCGGATGTCGATACTGCCATTCCGTTGCGGATGCCATAGATGGACAGGTGGGCGGCTTGCACAGACCTGTGCCGACAAGGAGTCGAACAGGGTCTGGATGCTATCCGCCAATGAATTTCATGACCGTAACTTCGCCGCGAAAACTTAAGTTCTGTTTGTCGCCCAGCGCGCCCAGCAGCATGCGCTGCAGACTCTGCACCGCCAGATGACGGGGCATCTCGAGGATTGGCTTCATGTCGCGGAAGGCTGAGTTAGACAGACAGCCGTAGATTTTGCCGTTTGAGGCGAGCCGCAGACGTGTGCAGGTGGCACAGAAAGGCTGGCTTTCGTTGGCAATGATGCCGAACGTTCCCTTGCCGGGGATCTGGTAGCGGACCGCCGTTGCATCAAAGGGCGCATCGGTTTGCGCGTACTGATAGCGGGTACCAATGGTCTGCAGCAGTTCATCCATGCTGTAGAAGTCCAGCAGATACTGATTCCCCTGACGCAGATGACCCATGTTCATCAGTTCAATAAACCGCAGTTCAATACCGCGTTCCAGGCAATAGTCCAGCAGTGGCAGAACCTGATCGGCGTTGGAGCGACGCATGGGAACCATGTTCACCTTGATCCTGATGCCGGCCTGACCCATCAGATCGATGCCGTGCAGCACCGTTTTCAGATCACCACCCCGGGCAATCTGCCGGAACGCATCCGGATCAAGCGTGTCGAGACTGATGTTGATCCGTTTAAGACCAGCGTTAACCAGCAGATCCGCTTTGCGCGGAATCAACTGACCGTTGGTGGTGATCGACACATCGTCCAGAGGCAGCTTCATCACCTCGGGAAAGAACGAATCGAATTTAGGGGAGACCAGCGGTTCGCCACCGGTAATCCGGAGCTTTTCGATCCCCGCGGTTTCGATCATCAGATCCACGGCATAAAGCATCTGCTGCGCGCTCAGTTCATGCCGGGCAGGCAGCAGTCGTTTGCCATCAGGAACACAATAGGTGCAGGCATAGTTGCAGGCGGCGGTCATGCTGACGCGCAGATTTCTGAAACGACGGCCCTGGTTGTCGACGATCAAGCGGGTGGTCCAAGGGTTAAACAGGTGCGCAAGTATGCCACGATTCCGGGTCATTCGAGTATCATCGCAGGCGTGTTCGCGCAACCCCTGATCGATCGGCTGACGCGGCTGCGTGCCCCGCGGGATTTTCCATTGAGTGATTTCACCCGCGTGCGCGATGCAGTCGAGCCTTGTGACGTGGTCCTGATCGAGGGCCGCAGTCAGATCAGCGACGTGATCAAGATGATTACCCAGAGCCCCTGGTCCCATGCCGCGTTGTCGGTGGGGACGCTGGGCGAACAACCCGATCATGTTCAAAAGATGCTGGCAGATCTGCACCTGCCAGCGGAGGAGCAACTGGTCATTGAGAGTGTTCTGGGCCACGGCACGATCGTCGTGCCGTTGGCAAAGTACGCGCAGGATCATGTGCGGATCTGCCGCCCGGAA
>JAQBYL010000077.1 GCA_027622495.1 Pseudomonadota bacterium | reverse complement strand
TTTGCCTGCGAGCTGGCGGGTTTTGAGGTAACGCGCGAAACACTGACCCTCATGCAACAGATGGCAGCGGACGGCAGTCTTGATGAATTACCCGCTGAGCGGGTGTGGGCTGAGACGGTTAAAGCGCTCAAGGGGCCCGACCCCGAACGTTATTTCCAGGTTCTTAAGGAAGCTCACGCATTGAGCCCCTGGTTTGTTGAGCTCGAAGGTCCGGCAGAAAGTGTAGAGGGGAAGGGGGAATTAATACCTCTTCGACTCACCGACCCTCTGGAGCGCTTCGCGGCGATGGCCTGGCTGCTCGACAACCCGCAGGCACAGACTCTCATAGATCGTTTAAAGCCCCCCAACGACTACTCGGATCTGATGATGCAGACTGCTGCAAATACCCGGATCCTGATGCGGTGGCGGGATCAGACACCAGAAGACGTTTACCGCGTGCTCACCCAGGCCGGTGCGTTTCGCGGCCACGCCAGATGGGGCCATCTGGTTGAAGTCGTCAGCGCGGTTGGCAATGTTGATCTGGCCGGTCTGGTTCAGGCCGTTAACGGAATGAACCAGATGCAGGGGCGCGATTTTGCTGCGCAGGGGTTTAGCGGTCTCGAGATTGGCCAGCGTCTTGATCAGGCTCGTCTGACCGGCCTTCGCCAGGCGATGGGATCAGACTGAAATTAGGCGGGAAGGAATTCTTCCGACACCGTACGCGGGCGATTTGTCCGACAACCTCCGGTCTGCGCACGACTCGTTAGAACTGGCTTTCCGCAAGAGCTCGCGTGTTCCAGAAACGACGATGTAGATCGTGCGCGTGAACGCGAAGAACATCAACACCTTGATCAGCCAGATGCACGGACATTGCCAGGGTTTCGATATCCCGTTCCGCGGCGGGCAGTGGAGATGCCAGATGCAGGAACGATTTTCGGCTGTGGCCATACAGAACGCGACAGCCGAGATCGGTAAACTCCCTGGCACGGCCAATCAACTGTAGAGATTGTGCTGCTGTTTTGCCAAAGCCGATACCGGGATCGAGAATGATTCGCGACGAATCAATCCCTCTCGAAACAAGCTCCGACATCCTGTCCTGGAACCATTGTCTGATCGCCGCAACCGGATCCATGTCTGCAGGAAGAACGGTATCGCGTTGAACCGGAACCGTAAGGCTGTGCATTAACACGACATCACACATAGACCCGGAAAGTAATTCCAACATCTCCCTACCCAGACCACTGACATCGTTGATTACATCAACCCCAAGCTGCAGCGCTCGATTGGCCGTTGCCACATTCCGTGTATCGATGCTCACGCGCGGTCGAAGCAGCCTGGTGAGGTCAAGCTGTTCTAACACGGGTTCAAGGCGCCGCCACTCTTCTTCCGGATCAACCGATGCGGCGCCAGGTCGCGTGGATTCGGCACCAACGTCGATGTAGTTGGCGCCGGTGGGTTGATCAATCGCATTGCCCAACATGCCGTCTCCCGAAAATGAATCCGCAGTGACGTTGATAATCCTCATCCAGGCAGGTAACTGGCAGATCAGTTTTCTCTTCATCTCAAGCAGGGTTGCGCTCTGTCCGGGAAGAATCCGGTCGGGATCGATCTCCACCGCCGGCGCCAGTACAAAAGAGCGGCGCATCGCATGCGGATGGGGGACCGTGAGGCGGGCGCTCTCGATGGTCAGGTTGTCGAAAGCGATCATGTCGATGTCGATCAGGCGAGGCGACCATTTCGCGGAGGGCTCGCGCCCGATGTGGCGTTCGATAAACTGCATCTGATCGAGAAGCGAGATCGGATCGAGAGGCGTCTCGATGGTCATTGCCAGGTTGCAGAAGGGCAGATTCCAATTGGCTGGAGCATCCTGGGTGAGCAACGCGGGGGTCTCATACACGCTCGAGACCTTGTGCAGGGTAATTTTTTCGTCGTGAGCGAGCATAGTCACAGCCCGCTCGAGGTTGAGCATGCGGTCGCCCAGATTTGAGCCCAGGGCCAGCAGCACGTTGCTCATAGGTCAGCCGTCAACTCGAACGCAGCACCGCCAATCAGACCTTCGATATTAGGATATTTTCGTAGATTGACGCCGATGGTAACCCCGCTGATATTGCATTTTCTCGCTTCTTCACATGCCACCTCCAGACATTGTCTGGCCAGATGCTCCAGGGTTTTAACCTGTTGGTGCGCAACCAGTTCCTGCAGATGCAGAACCACTACACCGTAGTCAATAGTTCCTTCAAGGGAATCCTGCGCACAAGCGGCTGGTGGCGAACCGAACTCTATCCGCATGGAGAAGTAAACGTCCTGGCGAACCGAACGTTCGTCGTCGGGCATTCCCAGATGGACGGCAAGCTTCAGATCACTCATGCTAAGCACCGCGTCCTTGCCCTGTGTATTCGTCCGGGCAGTTTCGCCAAGCTCGACCTGCTCCAGGCTTGCAACGCCATCGAACTCTTGCCACATCTGATTCATCGATTTGTGGCTCTCTGGGTCAATCCAATCCGGCGCAATCTGCATGAGGCAGCGCAGATAGTAAGGACACCTGGACAGATCGGACCGCGGTACGTCTAATCGATCATGTCTGATGATTTGGTCACCGAAATACAGCAGGTCCAGATCGATCACTTTAGGTGCGAAACGCGGCAGGCTAAGGTTCTTGCCTAAATCCAGCTCGATCTGCCTGAGAGCGTGTAGTACCTGCGACATAGGCGCGGTGGTCACCAGACCCGCAACCGCATTCACAAAATCGTCACCTTTGAAGCCTTCCGCTGGATTTCGGTAAGCAGCCGATACGGTGAGTTCACCAAATCTCAGACGCAGTTTTCCAATTGCCGCCTGCAGGTTCTGCAGAGGCGCTACATTACTGCCAAGACCAATGTAGACCGGAATCATGTCCAGCGTCCGATCGAAAATGGTGAAACCATAGCGAGCGTTTGAGTTGGGCACAAGAGAGTTGTGTTGAAGCCGTGGAGTAGGCGATTGACCTAGCTCAACTCAAATCCTTCGTAATCATTCGCCGCACTTTCCTCGCACGCCTGCAGATAGGCCGGCACCATCGGGTAGTACAGCAACTCCCTTCGTTTGCCCGGGATGTTGGCACCCATGTACCAGGAATCCGCCTGCGGCAGAAGGGTGCCTTCGCCAACTTCGGCGAGGTGATCGGCCCAGAGCACTGCGGCCTCATCGGTTGCCTCGATGCGACTCAGGTTGCGCGCACGCAGATCGGTAAGGCATCGCACAATCCAGTCACCTTGCGTCTCCGCACAGGTCGGACCGTTGCAGAATGCAGTGGGACTTTGCGGGCCGTAGAGCATCATCAGGTTCGGCATATGCGGGATGGCGTAGCCAAGCTGGGTTTTCACGCCATCGGCCCAGATCTGGTCGAGGCCAATACCCGAGCTACCCTTCAGATCCAACTGGGTGAAACAACCGGTGCTGGTGTCGAAACCCGTGGCCAGCACCAGGATGTCGAAATCATAGGTATCCGCCGAGGTGTCGATGCCGGTGTGGGTGATCCTGGTGATTGGGGTTTCGCGCACGTCCACCAGCGACACGTTGTCCTGGTTAAAAATGTCGTAGAAATTCTGTTCAAGCGAAGGACGCTTACAACCAAACGGATGCATGGGCTTGGTCGGCGCCAGTTTTTCCTTGAGCCACGGATCGTTCAAACGCGCCCGGGTTTTGTCGCGCCAGAACTCATATGCCATCAGGTTGGATTGTTCATCCTGCAGAATGTCAGCGAAAGTTCCCACCCAGAAGTGAAACCCGCCTTTCTGCCACGCTACCTCAAAAACGGCCTGGCGGACTTCGTCTGGAACTTCTTTTGCCCCCCGCTCGTCGGCAATGATGTCGTGGATGCTCGATGTTGAAACCGCCCGCTGGCGAAACAACGCCGGATAACCCGCTTTGTTCTTGGTCTGTGTTTCTGCATCGAGTTTCCGTTGCCGCATGGGCAGCGCGATCATCGGGGTGCGCTGAAAGACAGTGACATGGGATGCGACCGCTGCAGCTTCCTGTGCCACCTGCACACCGCTTGCACCGGTGCCGATGATGCCGACCCGTTTACCGGTCATGTCGAGCCCATCCTGGGGCCAGTGGGCGGTATGGTGGCAGGGGCCTTCGAAATCACCCAGGCCTTCAAACTCCGGTATATATGCTTTGGCCGCAAAACCCATGCATGCGATCAGAAATCGCGTTTGTGTGCTGCGGCCATCGGCGGTATGAACGGTCCACTGATTAGTGGTGTCGTCGAACTCAGCGCCACTGACCCAGGTGTTGAATTCGATGTCCTTCGACAGATCGAGCGTCTTATCCACATGCTCAAAGTAGCGTCTCAATTCGTCCCAGCCGGGAAACCGCTCCGACCAGTTCCAGTCTTTCCAGACCGCTTCAATAGACAGCTCATAGTTCGGAACATGCGTGTCGACGCGAGCGCCCGGATAACAGTTCCAGTACCAGATACCGCCCAGACGATCACCTGCTTCATAGATCCGTACGTTAAAGCCGGCTTCGCGCAGCCGGTAAAGCTGGTACGCGCCATTGAATCCAGCGCCGATGATCAGAACATCGAGTACATCCGATGTGTTTGCAGTAAGCGCGCGCTCAGCCATATCACTCTCCCCTGGTAATCGTCCTTGAGTGTACCCCAGCCTCTGTCCCTGGCACGAACGGGGCAATCAGGCTGAAGTAAGATCCGATATGGGCCAGCGCGCGCGAGGTGTGATGGCAAGACCGGCGCGGTCACCGAGTTCAAACCGACGCCAGCCTGCGTAGGCAATCATGGCGCCATTGTCAGTGCACAGATCCAGCGGAGCATAGTGAACCCTTGCGTCCAGATCCGAATCCAGACGCGCGCGCAGACGCAGGTTGGCGCTGACACCACCGGCCATAACCAGATCGTTGACGCCGGTCTGTTGCACAGCGCGCCGACATTTGATCAAAAGCGTATCGACCACCGCATCTTCAAAGGCGCGGGCGATGTCGGCGGTATCCTGCTGGCTCAGCGGCTGGTGAGCGGCGATGGTGGTGCGGGTATAGGTCTTTAAACCGCTGAAACTGAAATCCAGCCCCGGTCGATCGGTCATCGGTCGGGGGAAGTGAAAACGCGCTGGATCGCCATTTTCGGCGCATTGCGCAAGCTTTGGTCCACCGGGATAGCCAAGCTCGAGCATCTTGGCAGTCTTGTCAAAAGCCTCACCCGCCGCATCGTCGAGGGACTCGCCGAGGACTGCATATTTGCCGATGGCATCCACACGCACCAATTGGGTATGGCCACCAGAAACCAGCAACGCAATAAAAGGCAGCGGTGGTGCTGAGCCACTGATCAGCGGTGCGAGCAGGTGAGCCTCCATATGGTGCACAGCCACCGCAGGAATCTTCAGTCCAAATGCCAGACTGCGGGCGAACGTTGCACCCACCAGCAGAGCGCCAATGAGCCCCGGTCCGATGGTGTAAGCAATAGCATCGAGATCTGCCATGGTCCGGCCAGCCCGGTGCAGCGCCTCCCGGGTCAGTGGGGTTATTTTGCGGATGTGATCACGCGAAGCCAGCTCCGGCACCACACCGCCAAAGCGCGCGTGCAGTTCTACCTGGGAGTGCAGCACGTTGGCGATCAACCCGGCTTCACTGTCGTACAGCGCAACGCCGGTTTCGTCGCAGGAAGTTTCCAGGCCCATGATCAGCATTGGGTAAGTCTACACTGCCTGTGGATACGTGCCCCCAATCGCGCGAGATGCCTGTGCTGGCCTTTGTTAAAGGCCCACACTTGCTAAAGACCCCAATTGAGCTTCCAGCTTTCGGGTGTCTCGAACCCGCCCGAAGTGGCATACAGACTCCATTGACCCTGATGCAGTGATTCGTGATAAAGAAAGGCGTTGAGATAGGTTCCGAGAAGCTGCTGGCCGTAAAATTCGATGGATCTCCGCTTCACCACTGTCTTTCAGTGATGTCAGCACTTTCTCAAGTTTTTTATCCATCATCTCAAAACCCGCGATCAGCGAGGACCGGTCGAGTGGCCCGTGATAGTGCATGTGTTTGTTTGCAAAATCAGTGTACCGATTGTTTAACCCGTCGATATACACGCCTTCTACACAGATCATGTGCCGAAAGTGCTTGTTCATCGGTGCGTATCGTGGATGAGGAGACCATTCCCAACTGGGAAGAAAAGAGTCGATCTGAGTTGAGGTCACGCATCCTTTCTCGACATGTTTGCCTGGTTATCAGGTGTCACCAGAAAACTGTTATCTGGACTAGGACCCGGGGCATGAATCTCCACGAATTCTCTAGAAATCTGCCTGATTGCACCTTGCGATAGGGAGACTGTCTCAACCTTCGTGTTTGGCGTCATCTGCATTCTGCCTTCATCGCTGAACACTACGTATTTTTGCGAGACAGCGGTGAGCAGCTTGCTGATAGCCGTTGAATCACTGATGTTTCCGGATCGAATCTCCATGCAGGCTAACGTGCAGCTGACCGGGGGTCGTCCGCGTCGGATTGCAACGACTCCCCAGGTGTGAAGTACATGAACTTCGCACCATTGGGGGCGTCTGGTTTGTGCCAGATTCCTTTTGGAACCACGAAGGAAGTGCCAGCGGGTGCCACGTGGTGATGCGGACCTCCCTCATCCAGGAGTGTTATCTCTGCTTCCCCGTCAATTATGTAGAAGAATTCATCCGTATCAGGATGCATCTCCCAACCGGGGTTTTTCGGAGTGATATCACAGATACCAAAAGAATGTCCGTTGAAGGATCCAAACTCAAGGAAGCTACCTTCAGGATGCTTACTGAGCAGGGATAGTATGTCTACAATTTCCATATCGATAACCCCTATCGTGATGCACAAAACCCGGGAATGTCCGATCGTACACTCCTGTCTAGAACGAAAACAATGTCAGCAAATTCCCCCATCGCGATGAATAGTTCCGCCATTGTTAGTACCTGGTCGAGAACACTAGCGTTTGGCATCTAACCCAACCGAAGGCAAGATGCCTCGTTTGGGAACAGCCTCGCGACTCGTGTCCGCCGTTTGATTTCCTCGTTCACGCGCTCCAGTAAGTTCGTTGTACGCAGCCGCCGTCGATGGCTGGCGGGTAGACCAAAGGGGGTAAAACCCTCGGGTAGAGCCTGTTCTGCCCACTCCACCAGTTTCGGTGCGCTCTTGCGATATCGATCTATGAACTTCCCAAGCAGGAGCTCGGCTTCCTCACGATCCGGTGCATTGAAGATCGCTCTGATGTCGGCGGCAACGGGTCCTCTCATGACTACACTGGGTACATACTGACCGGCGTTTTGTTGCAGGTGGAACTGACACCTGCTTTAGCAGGCCGATGCTCAGGCAACGCTTGGCAAAACAGCCTTGCGCGCCGCCTTTAACCCCTCGTGGGCATCACTGACAATCAACTCAACCCCCTGTAGGCCACGCGCCTTCAGATCGCTCAGAAACCGTCGCCAGTGCGCCTCGGCTTCGAAAGAGCAATACCGAACATCCCAGTATGTCTCTACGCCCTTCATCGTCGACCCCACAAGCAATCAATACTGCGGCATCCAGTACCTGGCCACCCTGACGGACCTTCTCGTAACGAGCATCCAGAATCACATATCGGTACGTCCCCAGCGGTCGCTCCCGCCAGGCACCCAACAGGTCGTCGAGCTGAGCTGCTGCTCGGGAAACCTGCGTTGAGTTCACCTCCATGCCACACAGTTCTTCCACGATCTTTTTGACACGCCGGGTAGAGACGCCTTGGACGTACATCTCGGCAATCGCCAGCAGCAATGCACGTTCCGAGCGCAGGCCCTTTTCCAGACTGCTTGGATAAAACTCACTGTCTCGCGTTTGCGGCACTTTCAACGTCAGGGCACCGAGACGGGTCTTGACGGTCTTGTTTTTGAACCCGTTCGCGTAGCCTGTTCGGTCGTCGCTGCGTTCATAGGGTTCTGCACCCAGATGTTCGCTACGTTCTGCCACCATCGCTGTATTCAGCAGTGCGGTGACCGCATCAGCCAGGCCTTCAAAGCCATGGGTTTTCAACAGTTCCACTGCGTTATCAATCGATCCATGCTCTGTGTGCTGAGCCATGTTGTGTCTCCTCTCATCTAAATTACAGAAGAGACGGTACACCACCACCACCTACCAAGGGCAGCGACTTCAATTGCATATAGTTACCCTGTTCCATGTGAGGATGCCCTCGCTTCCTGATTAGTGGAACATGCTTCTGCTGGTTGCGATTACTTTAACTGCGAGGCATGCAGATGTTCCTAACAAGCTCTTCGAGCAAGCAGAAGAACTCATTCACAACGCATACTCAGGGTTTGTCGATCCACCGACTACTAGAAGCATTGCGCGTAACGAGACATACGTTCCAAGCTCAAATCTAAACCTGGAGACCGTCTGTTAGGTGGATTCTTTGTTGTCCCACAATGAGCTCATCATAATGTTAATTGAAGTTGAGATTAGCGCTAACTGCTAGCGAACGAACAGACTGATCAGCACGTCTGGGCGCAAACCTACGATCGTTCGATGTCGGATTTGTTTGCGCTGCAGGATGAAATCAGTTCGACTATCGCTGCGTCGATGGTGGGTGACCTTACCCGCGCAGAAGGTGAACGCGCTCGCCAGCGTGGAACACAGAGTCTGGAAGCCTGGAGCCTGTACCAGTTGGGGATGCAGCACGCCGAACGATTTACCCTGGAAGACTACCAGGTGGCTGCGAAGTTCTTTGCTCAGGCAGTGGATCGTGATCCGCGTTTCTCGACGGCGCTTGCGCAACTCGCGCTCTCGAGCGTCATGGAAATTGGGCTGGGCGGAAGTGGTGTACGCGAGGAGATGGTAGCTCGCGCATTCGACAACGCACGTCGCGCGATTGCGCTGGATGCGCGCGACCCCACAGCGCATGCTGCCCTGGGGGGAGCGTACCTGGTAGCTGGTGATCCGAAGAATGGAATTGACTCTACCCAGCGGGCCGTAGATCTGAACCCGAGCATGCCCGAAGCCTGGATCTGGCTTGGTTGGGCCCATGTTCTTGCCGGGAATCCGCAAGCCGCGATTGTTGCAACCGAACGGGCTGCAAGGCTTAACCCGCATGGCCCAATGGTCTGGACCTACGAGAACCTGTCGTTAGCGTACTGGGAGCTGGGTCGTTATTCGGAAGGTCTTGAGCTCGCTCGACAGTTGGTTGCCAGGTACCCGACCTATTTCACCGGTTATGCATACAGGGCTATGAACGCTGTTGCCCTCGGGAACATCGACGAGGCGCGTGCAGCGATTGTGCAGGGACGCCTCGTGCAGCCGGATCTGTCGATCGCGCTGGTACAGGGCTACCTGAGTAACGAGCGTCCGGAAATCGATGCGCGACGCAATCAGGCGCTACGGGCAGCTGGTCTTGAATGACGATATTCGAATTTCTGTCAGTCGCTGTTTCCAAAGGTTCACAGCGATCTGAAATCTGGATTTCAGCCGGATGGCTTTGTGCGGAAAGTGGAGACGCTCGTATCACTTCTTCTCCGGTATGGCAAATGCGATGAGATGATCGGAGGAGGGCAGGGGCGACGTGAAGTGCCCGCCAGCCACGATCAATACATACTGCTTGCCTTTGTGCATGTAGGTCATCGGAACTGCGTTGCCGGTGGTGGGAAGGTCTGCTTTCCACAACACATCTCCGTTTTCGATGTCGTGCGCGCGAATGTAAGCATCGGCCGTTGCACCGATGAACACCAGGCCCGTTGAGGTGACCATCGGCCCGCCCATCTCCACGGTGCCCTTCACCAGGTTATGAAATGGCCACGGTGCCAGATTGCGCAGGTTGCCCATGGGAACCTTCCACAGGATGTCACCCGACTTGAGATCCACAGCCGCGAGCGTGCTCCACGGTGGTGCTGTGCAGGGTGTGCCGAGCGGCGACACGACCTGTTCGATCACCATGCAGTAGGGCGAATCGCGCTGGGTGAAGGCGGTTCCGCCTTCAGGGCATTCGCTGCGCGGAGCAAGACGCATGGACATCGGCAAATGCTTGGTATTGGCAATCATGATCTGTCGGTCCAGATCCACGGCTGGCGCGCCCCAGTTGTTGCCGCCAAGCGGACTCGGATAAAAGACCGTTCCAGTCGTGCTTGGAGGGGTGTAGATGGGTCCAGTCACCAGACTCTCAAGCTTTTTCCGGCAGGCGCCTTCGTCCCAGAATGTGAATCCCCAGGCATCGTCAGGTGAGATACCCAGTTGATGCAGAGGCTCCGGTTTCACAGGAAAAGGCTGGGTCGGACTCAGATACTCACCAGGAACAGCACCGGTCTGTGGAACCGGGCGCTCTTCGACGGGATGAAGCGGCTTGCCGGTTTCGCGGTCTAGCACAAACGTCATGCCCATCTTTGTGACCTGCACGACAGCAGGTCGGGTAACGCCTTTGATGGTGACGTCGGTCAGAGTCGGCTGTGCCGGGATGTCGTAGTCCCAGATATCGTGGTGCACGGTCTGGTAGTGCCAGACCACCTCACCTGTGTTCACGTCGAGTGCGACCACTGAACTCGAGTAGTAATCCTGATGGCCGTCGCGATCACCGCCATAGTAATCAGGCGATGAATTGCCGGTGGGCACAATCACCAGGCCGCGTTCTTCGTCTACCGATATGGTTGACCACACATTGGTGGTGCCGGAGACGAAGTTGCCGTCTTCATCGATGGGTTCGCGATCCGGGTGTACCGGATTCCAGCCCCACACGAAGTCACCGGTTCGAATGTTGTAGGCTCGGACCACACCGGAAGGGACATCGTTGCGATAACTGTCGATGACAAACGCACCGCTCACAACCAGATCACCGATGATCGCGGGGGCACTGGTGATCGAGTATTCAAACAGATCGTGGCTGCCCAGCCCTTTTTTAAGCGAGACTTCACCGTTGTCGCCGAATTCCTTGCAGGGGATGCCGGTTTTGCCGTCCAATGCGATCAAACGCGCATCGAGCGTGCCGAGCATGATGCGGTGGCTGCAAACAGCATCCGGATTGGTTTTGTCTATCCAGCTGCTCACCGCGCGGCAGTTGGAGATGCCGATCTGCTCGGTGTCGAGACCTGAGTCATACACCCACTTTTCTGCGCCGGTGGCCGGATCAAGGGCGAACACGCGGTTGAACGGCGTGCAGTAGTAGACCGTGTCGCGGACCATGATCGGCGTTGCGATAAACGACGTGGGGCGGACTGTCAGTTGAGCACTGTCGATGTCATCAAGCGACTGAGTGCCCGCACGGTAGTCGCCTGAACGATGGCTCCAGGCGACCTGCAGATCGTTGACATTGTCGCGTGTGATCTGATCTGCGTGCGAGTAGTGACCGCCCCCGGGTGCACCACCGTATGCGGGCCACTCCACGGTCTCCTGGGCGTTGACCGGATAGCTTAAAACAAGCAGCACAACATTCGCTGCGAGAGCGAGTCTGTTCATATTCTCTCCTGTTGCTTGAGGTTTAATTTTAAAACAGCAATTGCTGTTCAATTCATAACCGCATCCGTGTTGTAGATCAGACCTCGACATCTGGGTGGTTCTGCCAACGATCACGAAATCGATTCGACATCCACAGGCAAACATCCCATATATCGGCCAACGGTTTTTCGTCCACGGGATTGATAGGTTGGTAAGGAGGGGGCCCGAATTCGGCATTAATGGTAAGAAAGGCTTTGCCGTCATCGCGTCGCGCTTCGATGACCCTGTCCCACCAGCGGTCGAATATCTTTGTCCATTTAAGGCCCGAGCCGGTCCGGGGATCAGCCACCTGAGGTCCTTCAGATGACCCGACGCGCGCATGGATGTGGTCGGTGTGGGCGATGGCGATGTCCATCATTTCGGAATAGGGCGAAAGCTTCAGATTATTTTCTGCAACATTGGTGAAATGACTGAAATCGGCAGTAATGCGCAGCCACGGCAGAGCGTTGAGGATGCGCTGGGTCTGCCAGGGTGAATACAGACAGCGCGTGCGATGGGTTTCGAAGACGATGGGTGCGTCGAGGATGGCAGCCTGTTCCGCCACATCGTTGAAGAAGCGTACACTGCGGTCCAGATCAAAGTAGTCGCGTCCGGGATGGCAGTTCACCAGAATCGGTCTGGTCAGTTTCACCTGCTCGAGTTGTTTGCGGAACGCATCCTCGTCATCGCAGAACATCATGGCCACATAGTCGAGGCCCAATTCGTGCGTCAGATCGCCGAATTCCGACGGATCGATTCCCACGTTCGCGCACTCAATTCCGTTGTAGCCAGCTTCGGCATACTGCCGCAGGCGCTCCTGCATGGTGCCGCGCGACTCCATGCCCCAGTCGCACT
>JAQBYL010000076.1 GCA_027622495.1 Pseudomonadota bacterium | reverse complement strand
GCTGCGGGTGTTCGCGGTATCAACGATGGCCGGAATCTTGTTGTTGGGGCTGATTTTCAGGAACTCGGGCCTGAATTGTTCGTCTTTGCCGATATTCACCGGGTAAACACGATAAGGAAGACCGAATTCCTCCAATGCGATAGAGACTTTGCGACCGTTTGGCGTCGCCCATGTGTAGAGGTCGATCATGACCGCATTAAAACGTGATCCAGTTCAAAGTTCCAATAGCGTCTGTTTTACCCAAAAGCGCACCCGGCTTAAGCTGACTGAAGCCCCGGGAATGGAAAACGATGCTCGACCCTAGCCCGCACTGGCTGCAGCTCTCCCTGTGGTCTGTACCGCCATTGATTGCTGTTCTTGCGGTCCTTGGTGCAATGGTCCGCATCAAGAACAACAGGCACATCCCCGGGGTGCATGCCATTGTGTTACTTCTGTGGGCTGTTCTGTGGTGGTCAGTCAGTAAATTTTTCGTTTCTATCGTCACCCCGCTGGACCTGAAACTGCTGATCACCAAAATCGCCTACGCCGGTATTGTGATTACTCCGGTGGCCTGGTTCGTCTTTGCGCTGACCTACACCAAACGCCAGATGCGGCTTGCGACAGGCATGGTGCTCGCGATCTGCGTCATGCCCGTTATAACACTGGGCCTGGTTTTCACTAACCCTTTGCACAGCCTTGTCTGGGAAAATGCGCATCTTCAGGCGACCGGCTCATACACGGGTCTGGTTACTGATCCGGGTCCCTGGCTCTACGTTCATGCACTTTATTCATACGGGTTAATGGTGGCTGCCACGGCAATTCTGGCTTTTTCGATCAGCCAGACGCGCGATCGGATCAAACCCACCCTTGCGGTCATTTTTGCACCCGCCACTGTTGCTGCGACCAATATATTTTATGTATCCCAGTTTAATCCGTTCCCCTGGTTCGATCTGACAACGATTGGTTTTGCTGCCGGCGCGATGATTCTTCGCCTGGGTGTTCTGCGCTACGGTCTGCTGGATTCAAGACCCGTAGTTCGTGAGCGCATCGTGCATCAACTCACCGACGGCATCGTGGTGGTGGATCCATCCGGTAACATCATCGACATCAACCCTTCTGCCCGCGCCATTCTGAGCCCGTCTAAATCGGAGCTCACAAATACCTCTATCACCAACTATGTTCATCGCGGCTCGCTCGACAAACTGCTGGCTAACCCGACCAGAAGTGATCCAATTCTGGTCGGCAACCGGGCCTTTGATGTGACCACATCAAAACTCGATCCAACCGATCCGGATTCCGATATCGCGCTGGTTTTCCGCGACGTTACCGCGTGGCGGGAGAACGAGCGGGAGTTAAAGAAGATGCAGCGTGAGCTGGAGCGCTATGCCCACACTGACGCCCTGACCGGCCTGAACAACCGACGCATCTTCATGCAGCGTTTAGATGAAGAGGCCGAGCGCGTCAGGCGACATGGCAGTCCTTTGTCGGTTCTGTTGTTCGATCTGGATCACTTCAAACGCGTGAACGATACCTACGGTCACGATGCTGGTGACAAGATGCTGATCTGTGTTTCGCAGACCACCAACAACATCAAACGGGCAAGCGATGTCTCGGCCCGGCTTGGCGGCGAGGAGTTCGGGTTGCTGCTGCCTGAAACGGATCAGCAGGGAGCGGCACAGCTCGCGCAGCGTCTGCGCAAGGCCATCGAAGCAAGCAGCATTACGCTTGGTACCGGTGAGACCGTATCGATCACAACCAGCATCGGTGTTGCCACCATCAGCCGCAAACAGGACGAGCTTGAAAACGTGTTGAAACACGCTGACAACGCCCTGTATCGGGCAAAAGACAGCGGTCGTAATCAGGTCTGCTCTTCAGAGTTCTAAGCATCGTCAGCGGGTAGACGCATCCGGTTGCGTCTCGCGCGGGATCGATGCGCCGGGAATCTCGACAATCGGCACCGGTGAATCCTGCCCGATCTGCGGCAACGGCGCACCCTCCTGCGGCTTTGCTGCCTTCAGATCGTCCACATCAATGATCATCTGCTCCGCAATATAGGTCGGAACGGCATAACGTCCAGCACGCCGGTCGGAACTCAGATTGTAGCTGTCGGCTTCGGCATCGTGGTACACGGAAAGCTCAAGAGCACCTTGCGCATCAGTTACTGTGAAGACTGCCTTCAGCTCGCCAGTATTTTCACTGATACCGGTGACGCGCAGGTTAGTAAACCGTTCGACCAGACGATCTGCCTGCTCCTGACCGGCTGCTTCACTATTGACCAACCAGCCAGCGTCACTACGCTCCAACGTCCAGACGTCATCTCTCTTAATGGCAGTGATGGCTCCATCCGCCTGAAGCAGGGTTTTCAACAACCATTCATCAACAGAAAGTGGCAGCTCGTAGTTGGAAAAATCGACGCTGTAAATGTTGCTGTCTGTTGCCGAGCGCGCATGAACCCGACGATACCCCGGTGAGGTACCGAAGAAGAGATCAGCAACAACACCCTGTTGCGAACCGATGACAACGCGCCGTTGAAAATTGCTTTCGTTCACTTCAAAACGTCTTGCGCCTTCGGAGCTGGTTGCGACCGGCCAGGGCGATTTAAAGCCTGCGAGTTTGTCCAGCACCTCGCGGATCTTGTCGCCGTCAGCGGGTAGCGTATCGTCGAGTTCCCAACCAGCTTCCTTTCGGGTCAGAGATACCGTGGACTTGTTGTCGGCGTCTTCTCCTCCGGTCAACACCATTGAGGTTACCGAGGCCGGGTCAAAACCCACAATCGTACCGCTGGGCGCACGATCCCCGTCAACCATGGCGAGCACAGCCACCACCAGCAACATCTGAACACCCAGCACAACAGCCAGCAAACCGACACGTGTGTTCATGCCGCTTCTCCTAACCAGACGCGATAGCGGGCATTAAGCGCACGCGTTCGATATCGATGGAAACCAAACACGACCAGAATACCCATCAAGGCAAGAAAGTAATTGCCGTACTCAATGGTGCTCTGCTGCGTCTGTGACAGCGGCGGCAGGGTTCGATTGAAGTTGCCCCTGGCGCGGATGCCCAGCAGGCTCTGATCTTCGAGGGCGTAGTCGGCAACGTTTACGATCATCTGCGCGCTGTTGCTGTAGATGGTTCCGTCTGACGAACCAATCATGCGCAGGGTCTGATCGGCAAGAAAATCGTTGGATGAAAATACCAGCAGCCGAGCGGATTCCGGCGATCGTTGAATTACGCTTGTGACCACACCAATACCATCGTCCGCGGCAGCTTCATCCACCTGCTCCGGGTCTTCAGGATCAATCGTATCATCGGTGTCCTCCTCGAGAAGCGGCGAGGGTTGGCCGGCAAAGAATGAGTCAAAACGACCGGTGAGCATGACCCCGAGCAGCGCCGAGCGCTGCTCGCCCACTGGCGCGACACCAGTTTCGCCGATGTCGTTCAAACGCGGCATTACGTTGGTATCGGTCGACAGCCAGCTGCCTTCGGACGAGCGCAGCAGTTCAACGACCTCGCGGTTCTGATTTTTGTCCAGGTCCAGGTTGATTGGGGACGCCCACGAAAGGGTTATCTGCGGCAGACCCGATGTGATGGCCGCATCAGGATTCAACGCCGGTGGTCGAATGTCGACGAAATACGGGTAGTCGAGCATAACCAGTTCCTGAAAACTGAAACCGCCCGTCTGCCGTGTTACCGGTACCGGGAAAGCGGAATTCTGCGGATCCATAACCAGTTGTGCACCGATCTCGACGCCGTTGCTGGCAAGCCAGTCTTCGAGCCCCGAGGTATGCGGTGTGGCATTAAGCGATTGCTGGCTCAATGTTGCAGAATACGCGCCGGTTGCCAGCACAACCGTACCACCCTTCATGAGGTACTGATCAACCGCGAAAAGCGCTTTGCTGGTCATGCCATCTGGATCAACAACAACCAGAAGGTCAGCCGTATCGGGGACCACGCCGTCCGCCAGATCCACCGTCTGCAACTCAAAGTCCGCCCGCAACAGATCACTGAGCTGATTAAACTGATTCCCCGCCGCACCTTGCTGTTGTGCATAGGGTGGAGGTGGGGGTGGCGCAACCAGCGCCACACTTCGAAGCAGGCCGCTTGCAAATCGCTTGAGACCGTCCTGCAGGGATCGTTTCAGCGCTTCTGCCGACAGCGCTTCGGGGATCGGCACCTGGACCAGGGTTTTACCGTCGGTCAGGGTCAGATACAGGTAAAAGCCTGTGGTATCGAACAGGCTTGCCGACAGAGGCTGAAAACCATATTGCTCGGCTATGTCGCGCGCAAGCGATCCATCACCTGCCAGTGGATCGACGATTTCGCTCGAGAACACACCTTCACCTTCCTGCGTAAGGTCAGTCAGAACCTCATCGATCACAGATCGAAACGGTAGCAGCGCTTCGGGAAGACTGTCTGCGCCCGAGATGTACCCCACAAACTGAACCGGGGCTGACATGTTGGCAAACACACTGCTGCCGCCCTGAAACCCGTACAACACTTTTTTGATACTGCGGGTCAGATCGTATTCGGGGTTACGCAGCTGCACGTCAAGTTCTGCTTCGCCGATCACTTTGACTTCTACCAGATCACGGAACGACAGCACTTCGTATTCGTCGCCGTAGCTGATAAGCACATCAAAATAGGAATTCACAAGCGATGCCTGGTAGCGATCTGCCACCTGAAATGGCACCGGTCTGATCCCGTACTTGCTGTTCGCTTCTTCTTCGAGTTCAGGATCCTCGATTGGATCGATCACCTGCACGCTCACATTACTGCCACCGGCGTTCTGGAACTCACTCAACAGGTCTTTCATCCGCGGAACCAGCGGTGCAAGCAACGGATGCGTCTTGCTGCTGAAATAACCGCGAATGAGCAGGGGTTCTTTCAACTGCGCCAGATAACCGCGGGTGGCATCAGAAATTGAGTAGATCTGGCCAGCGGTCATGTCTACCCGCAGACCGGTGAGGCTATTGAGCCAAACGTTTGCTATCAGCAGATTGGCGATCAGTAAGGATGTGCCAAGGATCCAGTTGCGGTGTTTACCCTGGGTATCGCTTTTTGCCCAGCGTCGCCGTTCCAGGCTGTAGACGTTGAGGGCCAGAAACACCAGCAGAATACTCGCGTAGTAGTACAGATCCCGTAGATCGAGCACACCGCGCGCAATCGACTCAAATCGCGACCCGCTGCCTAAGGCTCGCAAACCATCAGCAACACCGCCACCCACCAGTTCCGTGAGCATCGGTGAACCGATCATGTAAAGCACACCACACACAAATGTGGTGACGATCAGGCTGACGATCTGGCTGTCTGTTCGAGCGCTCACAAACAGACCAACGGCAACATAAGCACCCCCCAGCAGAATGGTTGCCAGGTAACCGCCGAGCACCGGGCCCCAATCGAGATCGCCGATCAATGCCACGGTCACCGGTATCGGCAAGGTCAGCAACAGGGCCACGCCGAGCAGAAACCAGCAGGCGAGGAACTTGCCGACCACAAATTCCCAGGTGCTCACCGGCATGGTGACCACGAATTCCAACGTGCCGGTTCGACGTTCTTCGCTCCACATGCGCATGGTCAGGGCAGCTGATAGAAAGATCAGCAGCACCGGCATCCATTCGAACATGGGCCGAACGTCGGCGATGTTGCGGGCGAAATAGGCCTCAATCCAGAAAAAGATGAAGAGGGTAACGGCGAGAAAAGCGGCCAGGAACAGATAGGCTACAGGCGATGAAAAGAACAGTGTCAGTTCTTTGCGCTGAATTCTGCGCAGGATCTCAAGACGCATTATTCAGGCCTCCTCGTTGACTTCGCGGAACAGGGTTTCCAGATCGCGGCGTGCCGGGGTGATCTGATAAACCGGCAGATCGAGCGCGACCATCGCCTTGGTCAACCTCGCGCATGCTTGAGCTGGATCTTCAGCCACAGTGACCGTCCACACCCCGCTGCCACCACTCAGGGTGTCACCGGCGGCCACAATCCCTGACAGATCTGCATCCGCACGGGTTTTCACAACAACCTGGCGGCTTTGCTCCAGGTCTTCCAGCTTTTCATCGAGCACCAGGCGGCCACCGCGCAGAATCAGAGCGCGGGTACACATGGCACTGACCTCCTGCATGATGTGGGTAGACAGGATGACCGTGGCACTTTCACTCATGGCGGTGATCAACCGGCGCATCTCGTGGGTCTGGGTCGGGTCCAGACCGGAGGTCGGCTCATCGAGGATCACAATGCTCGGTTTGTGCAAAATGGCCTGCGCAACCCCCACCCGTTGCCGGTATCCGCGTGACAGGGTGTTGATCGGCTGCAGGGCTTTGTCACCCAGTTCGGTCGCCTCAATGGCAGCCGGTACCGTGGTCCTGGCATCGACCCCGCGCAGATCGGCGACATAGCGCAGATAGTCGACAATGGTCAGTTCAGGGTACAAAGGCAGGTTCTCCGGCAGATAGCCGAGGCCCGCCTGAACTGTGAGCGGGTCGCTCTCTACCTCAACCCCGTCCACCAGGACCGATCCCGAGTCCGGCTGCAGATAGCCAGTCAACATCTTCATGATGGTGGTCTTACCTGCCCCGTTGTGACCGAGCAGCCCGACCACTTCGCCAGGCTCAATGCGGAACGACACATCTGCTACCGCAACAAAGTCACCGTAACGACGCACCAACTGCCGTGCTTCGATCACCCAATATCTCCAGATTTATTGAAACCCTGAAAAATCACTGCGCAAACTTATTCAATGCACTCCTTCAGGAATGCGCAAGTTAGGCATTTCAAGAAAAAAATCAAGTCCCCTGCACGGCGTGACAGACACCAGACAGCCCCTCACAGACCTGCTAGGGTGCGGCCATGAGCATCCTGATCCCGGGTCCGGCTGGCTATCTCGAAGCACAGCTCACATCGCCTGCGCAAGCAATTGGCGCTGCCCTGCTGTGTCACCCACACCCGCAATACGGCGGCAGTATGCACGACGGCGTGCTGGCCGTCGCCGAGCGCGTTTTCGCAGACCTCGGTTTCGCTACCCTGAAGTTCAACTTTCGCGGCGCTGGCGCAAGTGACGGGTCATTCGACCAGGGCGTGGGTGAGGTGGATGACGTGGTCGCTGCCTGGCAATGGCTCAATACCGAACTTGAGCCGTCGACCTGCTACCTGGTGGGTTACTCATTTGGTTCAGCCATGGCCTGGAAGTCACTCGCAAAGACAACACCCGATGCATTGATCATGATTGCCCCCCCTATCGGGATGATGGCATTTGATCAACAGGCGATTACCTCACCGGTGGACATCTTCTACGGCACCGACGATCAGTTCATCGAGTCGGCTGCCATGACCGAGTTTACTGAGAGCCGCGCTCTGGTAACCGGTCACGCCATCGCAGGCGCTGACCACTTTTTTTCCGGCGCGGCGGATGAGCTACGCGTGCTTCTGCATCGTCTGCTTGAACAACGGGTAAACATCTTATAAGCCTCAGTGACTACAGAAAGATCGCTACCCCGCCAATCCATTCGTGCAACCAGAATACCGCGATGTACAAGGCAATTCCTGCCACCGTCGGCAACAGCAGTTCCTTCAGCACAATACGATTTCGACCACCAAACACCGCCGCGAATGGCACGTTCGAGGTGACCTTCGCATACGCAGTCCAGCCGTCGCCGAGACTTTTCGCTTTCTTGCGATCCATCAGGAACGTACCAAAAAAGCTGAGCACGGCAAACGCCGTGAAAAACACCACCGACACCCTGTCCCCGTTGGCGGCAACATGCGAAACAGCCCACAGTACCGCCCCCCACTGGAACGGGTGGCGGGTCAGCCTGAGAACCCCCACCGCTGCGTCGTTGGTTTCTTTTAATACCCCCTCCATGCCGACCATGGTCGGGTTGGGGGTCATGAAACTGCCTGCGATCAGGATGAACGCAACCACCATGGCAATCTTGGGTATCCAGTACAGGCCCACATCCGGCAGCCAGAAGTATTCAAACCGGGCGCTCTGGCTGTACACCCAGATCATGGCTGCCAGGGTCAGGATCGCCAGCAGACTGTAGATGCCGAGATACGCCTGAAGCCCCCTGGACGCAACGATCCGATCACGCAGACCCGTGCTGCTGATCCCCAGGTGCGTGCCGACAAAGAGCACCGCCACAATGAACATTTCCAGCATCGATCTAATCCAGATAAGCCCCGAGGCATCATACGCGACTGGCCCGATTGGCACGAACCTGCCTTAGGAATGTTATGCCGGGTGTCTGCAGACAATCGATTGTGCATACAATCGACAAAACAAATCACATAAGGCATGGGTATGCAGGACGTAACAGGTAAGGTCGCATTCATTACAGGGGGCGCGAGCGGCATGGGCCTGGCGATGGCCAGATCATTCAGCGCAGCGGGCATGAAGGTCGTCATTGCCGACATCGAGCAAACGGCGCTGGATGCTGCAGCAGCCGAGTTCGAGGCCAGCAATGCAGACGTTCTGACCCTTAAGGTCGATGTTACCGACCGCAATGCCATGGAGCAGGCGGCGCGGAAAACCCTGGACAGATTCGAGAAGGTGCATGTGATCTGCAACAACGCCGGTGTCGCCGTGGGGGGCAATGTCAGCGACATGGAATACAGCGATTGGGACTGGGTGATGGGGGTGAACGTCAACGGCGTGATCAACGGCATTCAGACTTTTCTGAAAAGAATCAAAGCGCACGGCGAAGGCGGCCACATCGTCAACACGGCATCACTCGCGGGGCACATACCGGTTCCACGCCTCAGTGTTTACAACACTTCAAAGTACGCGGTGGTTGGTCTTTCTGAAGCCATGCGTCTGGATCTGGCAGCCGACGGAATCGGGGTTTCGGTTCTGTGCCCGGGCGTGGTGAACACCAATATCTTTAACTCCGAGCGCAACCGGCCGCACGATCTGGAAGGGGAACATGACAACACCGCCCTGTTGAGCGGTGACCTGTCTGATCCCGAACGGGCACAGCGCATGGAAGCGATCATGGCGAGCGCGCTTTCTCCGCAGGTCGTTGGTGACATGGTGCTGCACGCAATTCAGAATGACGAGTTCTATATTTTTTCGCACCCGGAAATTCAGCAGCAGGTGTCGGAGCGATCAAACTCGATCAACCAGGCGTTTGCCAACTGGCGCGAGTATCGAAGCGATCACGGCGTGTAATACGAGTGGGTCTGCCTTGTTACCTGGTCAGACTATTCTGATCAAAGCATCCAGCACTGCATTGGGTCGCTCCGACAGCATCGAGTGACCACAATCGGCCAGCGTAACCAGTTCTGCTCTGGGCAGGCTCTGCGCCACACTGACACCGGCACGCGCCGGTGTCATCTGATCAGCCTCACCAACAATAACCATGGTCGGGCAACTCACCCCCTCCATGGCAACAAACTCGTTACACGCTTTAAGGTCAGTGAAAAACACGTCTGTTCCGGCTTTTTCCAGCAGGCGTTCGCCACCACCCAGCATCCACATACCCGGGTTCTGGTTAGCCCCCATTCTGCCGCCGGTGCTATGGCTCCAGGTATTGGCCATGTCGATCGCCGCGCGGTGATTGTCTTTAGCAGCGGTAAGCAGCATGTCAGATACCGGCATGGGTGCCGAAGTACCGAGCAGCGCAAGCGACCGGGTACGCCCTGGGAACAGACAAGTAAAATTGTACGCCACCAGCGAACCCATGCTGTGACCGACAATGGCCGCCATATCGATCGCCTGTGCATCGAGCACGGCAGCAAGCCAGTTTGCCATGGCCTCAATGGATTCAAGCGCCCGACCGCCGCTTCGGCCATGCGCAGGTAAATCCGGTGCAAGCACACGATAGCCCTGACGGGCAAAGTACCTGGCGGGCATCACCCACACACTGTGATCCATGCCGGCACCATGTATGAACAACACCGCCGGGATATCCGGTTGCATATCGATTGGCGCTTTGCCACTGCCAGTAGAAGCAAAGACCGTTTCGCCGTTCACTTGAAATCTCATGCTTTGGCCTTGATCAGTTTCTCGACACTGCGAAAGCCGGTTTTCAGATCGGCAATCAGATCGTCAACGCTTTCGAGACCGACCGACAGACGGATCAGACCTTCGCCAATACCGGCCGCCGCAAGCGCTGCTGCATCCATGCGGTGATGAGTTGTGCTGGCTGGATGGATGACGAGGGATTTGGCATCCCCTACGTTTGCGAGATGCGAAAAGAGACTCAGACTTTCGATGAACGCCCGGCCTGCGGCCCGGCCACCCTCGAGGTTAAAACTGAAAACAGCACCGGCACCTTTAGGCAACAGCTTTTTCGCAAGCTCGTGATCCGGATGATCCGCAAGACCCGGATAGTTGACCGATTGAACCAGTGGATGATCGTTCAGAAAGGCAACCACAGCCTGGCTGTTAGCAACGTGGCGGTCCATCCGCAGAGGCAGAGTCTCGAGCCCCTGCAGAATCTGAAAGGCAGTCATTGGCGCCATGCACGCACCGAAGTCCCGGATACCTTCTTTGCGCGCACGGGTTATGAATGCTGCAGGTCCGAATTCTTCGGCAAAAACCAGATTGTGAAATCCTGCGTAAGGTTCGGTGAGCGCAGGGAAGTCGCCGCTTTCCCAATCGAAGGTACCACCGTCCACCAGCAGACCACCGATCACAACCCCGTGACCACTTAGAAATTTGGTTGCCGAATGCATTACCAGATCAGCTCCGAGATCGATGGGTCGACACAGATAAGGGGTCGAGAAGGTGGCATCGACCATCAGCGGCAGCCTGGCCGTGTGCGCAATCTTCGCAAGCTCCGGTACGTTCAGAACCTCCAGACCCGGATTGCCGAGGATCTCACCGAAGATGAGCTTGGTGTTTGGTTTGATCGCCGCCGCAAACGCCTGCATGTCACGTGGATCGACAAAGGTGGTGGTTATACCGAAACGCGGCAGGGTGTATTCAAGCAGGTTGTGGGTTCCCCCGTACAGAGAACGGGATGCAACGATGTGGTCACCGGCAGAACAGATGGTGACAACAGCGAGGTGCATGGCTGCCTGCCCGCTGGCAGTGGCAATGGCACCAACACCCCCATCCAGGGCTGCGATGCGTTCTTCCAGAACTGCGTTGGTCGGGTTGGACAGCCGTGAATAGACGTACCCGGCACGCTCAATGTTGAACAGCCCTGCGGCAAAATCAGAATCAGGGAACACAAACGAAGCCGATTGATAAATGGGCGTGGCGCGCGCCCCCGTCACAGGATCTGGCACCTGGCCTGCATGCAGACTCAGGGTTTCAAACCCGCTGTTTTTTGGACTGAAATGCTCACTCATTGCCGTTTCTTCGATGCTGGTTCAAACGTTAAGGTACCGAGCGCCATCGATCATGTCACCTGGCCTTAGTTTTTTCACCTTCACCCATTAAAAAGACACCGGGTCAAAGGACACCAGGCGATTGACTTGTTAAAGTCAACCAGCTCGCCGTCAGGACCCAACACTTAAGGAAACCGCCATGTATCCAGACCATCTTCCACTGAGGCCTGACCTTCGCGACGCCCACTCGCCCAGCTGGCAGGCAATCGCCCAGCCCGGCGCGTTCTGGTCGGGTTCGGATCGTGTGGACATGGTTCGTGAGGCGCGTGCGGCCTTAAGCTGCTCGCTGTGCAGCGCAAGAAAAAGTGCCCTCAGCCCCAACGCGGTCAGCGGTGTGCACGATGCTGCGACGGGCAACTTTGATCTGCAGGTGATCGACGCAATTCATCGCATCCGTACCGATCCAGGCAGACTCACGCTCACATGGTTCAATGAATTGATGGCCAGCGGTTTGAGTCAACAACACTACGTCGAAATGGTCGCTGTGGTTAACTCATCGGTGATCATCGACACGCTGCATCAGTCTCTGGGCCTGCCGCTTGCGCCGCTGCCTCAACCAGTTGATGGCAAACCCTCCGGCGAATACAACACTGACGCGATCGACGATGGCGCGTGGCTGCCGATCCTGGCTGCCAGGCAAGATGTCTCTGCCACCGGTCTGCCAACCGTACCCAACATTGCACGATCCATGGGGCTGGTCCCCAGTGCGGGCGCCCTGTTCTTTACAACGTTCAGACCGCACTACGCGCTGATGGACATACCGCTTTCGATCTCTCAAGCCCAGGCTGAATTTGTCGCATCCAGAGTCAGCGCATTAAACCAGTGTTTTTACTGAACTACTTCGCACACCATGCTGCTCCGTGCGAGCGGCCAGAAGGAAAACAGAGACTACAACCTGAACGCTGTCACCGACGATCATGCTGATGCAGGCGTTACACACAGCAGCTGGCTTCGTGGCCTCACAGAAGCTGCGATCGGCGGGGAGTGGGCTCATC
>JAQBYL010000075.1 GCA_027622495.1 Pseudomonadota bacterium | reverse complement strand
GCGCCATGCCTGGCGCACAAAAAAAGGCGCGCCTTACGGCGCGCCTTTGAGTTGCTTTGAAAGCTACTGCGTGGTTACGGGAACATCGGATCGCTGTCGGTGTCGATCGCGTCGTAACCTGCGTTTCCGTTGATCTGCGCAACAGAGGTGAACGGGAAGGCTGGATCGCCACTGTTGATACCCAGAAGCACAATCGAGCCTCCGTTTATCGTCAGAACCGTATCCGCCAGGCCATCAAGGTTGACGTCGGATTCAGCAACACCAACTTCACCATCGGTGACACCGTCAATCAGAACGACATCCTGGTTAGCCATGCTGAAGTCAGTGATGGTGTCATCGCCATCGTCGCTGCCGGCCAGAGCCGAGTAGACGAAGTCGTCGCCACCAAAACTACCGGTCAACACGTCGTCGCCATTACCACCCGTGAGGGTATCCCGGCCGGTTCCGCCGTCGATGGTGTCGTCGCCGTTACCACCTGACAACATGTCAAAACCGAGTTCGCCGTGCAGAAGGTCGTCGCCATCGTTACCCGAGACGTAGTCATCGCCATCGTTACCGTTGACGTAGTCGGCGCCGTCGTTACCTTCCAGCACGTCATCGCCATCATCGCCATGAACCACGTCATCGCCTTCGTTACCTTGAACGTAGTCGTCGCCGTCGTTGCCTCTCAGGTAGTCCTGGCCCGCATCACCATGGATGGTGTCCGCAGCTTCATCGCCGTGGATCATGTCGTCGCCATTGTTGCCATGCAGGTAGTCACGATCATCACCACCACTGATGTAGTCGTTATCAGAGTTACCGAGGATCGTGTCACTTCCAGCTGAACCAAGCAGGGTGTCCATGCCGTCGCCACCCATGATGTCGTCCGCATGGTCGCCACCGTCGATGGAGTCGTCGCCTTCATGACCTCTCAAGGTATCCGCACCGCTTTTACCGAAGATGGTGTCGTTGCCTTCACGACCGAGTACACGGTCAGCAAATTCGCCAGCATCAACCCAGTCGTCGCCTGTTCCGGCATCGACGTAGTCAGCCCCGCCTTCGTTCTGCGGAGGGTTGCTTACTGAAGGATCGTTGTCAGCGAAGATCACGTCGTCGCCAGCTTCACCGTAGATGCGGTCAGCTTGAGCGTTACCGTAGATCAGGTCATTGCCGTCGCCACCGTTCAGTGAGTCACGACCGTCATCACCTGTGATGATGTCAGCGCCAGCGTCACCATCGATGGTGTCACTACCAGCACCACCTTCCAGGCGGTCATTGTCATCGCCACCGGTCATCAGATCGGTACCGCGGCCACCGGCCAGGAAGTCACGGCCGCCTTCGCCCATCATGGTGTCGCTGCCGTCTTCACCGCGCATCGCGTCGTGATCGGCACCACCGTTCATGTAGTCAGCGTGCTTGCCACCCCAGAGGATGTCGTTGCCGTCTTCGCCGAGCATCGTGTCCATGCCATCGTTACCCTGCATGGTGTCGTTACCGGCCTGACCGTTCATGTCGTCGTGACCTACGCCACCAACAACTGAGTCATCGCCTGCACCGGCGGTGATGGTGTCATTGCCACCCAAATGCGCAAGCAGAAGGGAAGATTCGTCACCGAAAATGGTGTCGTTGCCGTCACCACCTTCGATCAGGTCGTGGTCAAAACCACCCGTGATCAGGTCAGCTTCGGTACCGCCATCTATAGTGTCATTACCATGGCCGCCGGAAATGGTGTCGCTACCGCTACCACCCGTCAGGAGGTCGTGCCCGGAACGGCCGCTGATGGAGTCGTGGCCACTGTCACCGCTGAGGGTGTCATTGCCGCCCGCATCGAAAATGCCGTCGCCGGTCATCGTATCGTTGCCGGTTCCACCAGTAGCAAGGTCATGGCCCGCACCGCCAGCAATGCTGTCGTTGCCGCCCTGACCAAACATGGTGTCATTGCCAGACCCACCTATGATGGTGTCCGCGCGGTCGGTGAACAGTTCGCTACCGTCGTGCGAGTCGCCATAGATCAGGTCGTCATCTTCGCCGCCGTCCAGCATATCCGCGCCGCCGCGGCCGAACAGGAAGTCGTTGCCTTCTTCGCCGAAGAAAATATCTCCGTCGAGTCGGTTATCGGGATGACCGCCAATCGTATCGTCACCCAGAAGGCCGTGGACCACGTCCACACCCGCCTGGTACGACGAACGCCAAACATAAATGTTTGGTGCAAAGTCATCCCCAAGGGTCAAATCCAAAAATGTCATGAGTTTCTCCCATTGGATCGTTTTATTTGATCTGCGGTATGCAAAATTGCAATGCGCATGCCAGTTAATGTAAGTAACTTATAAGTCATATTTTTCAATAACTTAGCTTCTTCCTGAAGCTACCCCCACCCGCAGTGCATGGCAGATGTAAGTTTCCTTGACAGGGGCACGCTGACCGGGAGCCGATTGGCTTGGTTCAAAGTGTATTTTCTGCCAAAAAAACAGAGACTTAGAGAAAACCGAGGCGAGATCAGAACAGAACCCATCAACTGCCTGATGGTGTCGATTATTTTTACAGGTTGGATGGCCTGTTGAATCACTGTTCTTACTACCTGCCCCGGGTTTTTCAATCAGTGCTGCTAACGCGCCAGCCGCGCCCATCGTCAGCATGTCGTTTTCGTCCAGTACGAGCCGGATTCGATCAAGTCGTTCAACATGTGTGATCTCCTCCACGCTTCGGATTACGAAAGCATCACAGAACCGCCGGCAAATCGCTGTGATTGAAATGTAAGAAATTGCAGCAATCGGTGCGATCCGGGCAGGACGGCTTTACGCACGCCAGGGGCCGCGTCAATATCTTCGCTTAAGGAAATCCCAAGGAGAGCCCGTGGTTAAGGCCATTCGCCGTCTGTTCATTGCCAATCGGGGCGAAATCGCCATTCGCATTGCCCGTGCCGCCACTGAGATGAACATTACCAGTGTCGCGTGTTTCGCCACCGACGAAGCCGAATCTCTGCACGTGCATCGCGCCGACGAAGCGGTTGCGCTGACCACCGAGGGGGTTGCCGCGTACCTTGATGTGCAGGGCATGATCGATGCGGCGGTGGCGGTAGGATGCGACGCGATCCACCCCGGCTATGGCTTCTTAAGCGAAAATCCCGATCTGGCCCGTGCCTGTGTGGCTGCGGGCCTGGTGTTCGTAGGGCCCACTGCCGATCAACTGGAACTGTTCGGAAACAAGCGCAGCGCCTTGCAGGCCGCGCAGAATGCGGGCATCCCTACCCTGGCAAGCGTCGCCGGGACTGATCGTTCCGCGATCGAAACCCTCCTCAACGACGGGCCGGTGATCATCAAAGCGCTGGCAGGCGGGGGCGGACGTGGCATGCGCACGGTCAATGATCTGCAAAAGCTTGACGGCGCACTCACGGCAGCCAAGCGGGAAGCGGCCGCCGCCTTCGGCAATGGCGAGGTATTCGTGGAACGTTATCTGCCGCGAACCCGCCATATAGAGGTGCAGATTGTCGGTGACGGCCAGGGTGGCGTGATCCATCTGGGTGAACGTGACTGCAGTCTGCAGCGCCGCCACCAGAAGATTGTGGAAATCGCCCCCGCGCCGGAGCTTGGCCATGCACAACGGCGAGCTCTGTTTGATGCAGCCCTCACGCTGGCCCGCTCGGTGAACTATCGCAGCCTGGGTACCTTTGAGTTCCTGGTCGATACCGAGCCCGACGGCCCCATCGCCTTCATCGAAGCCAACCCGCGGCTGCAGGTGGAGCACACCATTACGGAAGCAGTGACCGGAATTGACCTCGTATGTACCCAGCTTGCGATTGCCGCAGGCAGACCGCTTGCGGATCTGAACCTGGTTTATGCGCCCCGCGGCTGCGCTGTGCAGTTGCGGATCAACATGGAACGGATGTCGAGCAGCGGCGATGCAGTCCCGACCGGCGGTCTGATCACCGCGTTCGAACCTGCTGCAGGACCCGGTGTACGCGTGGATAGTTTTGGCTACGCGGGCTACGCCACCAGTGCGCGCTACGATTCACTGCTGGCCAAACTGATCGTGCACGCGAACGGTGATCTGCAGGCGGTGCTGGGTAAAGCTTATCGGGCACTGGCAGAGTTCCGCATCGACGGGGTACAGACCAACCGTGAGTACCTGCAGAATCTGCTCCTTCACCCGCAGGTCACCGCCGGAAAACTTTACACCAGGCTGATCGATGACGCGGTGAGTGAGCTGACAACGGCGTTCGCGCATCCGGTTTTGTATCGACGGCAGGATCTGGAAGCCTCTGCGCAGGCGGTTCAACACGACCCTGCCAGGTCTTCACAATCTGGCGACCCCCGACGATCAGGTCGGGCGGGGGCAAGCCTGGCCAGCCGGGATCCTCTGGCCGTTCTGCAGTTCGGGCAAAGCCAGAATGCGACCGGCCTCATCCAGAGCGCCAACCAGGGAGCAAAAACCACCACCCCCACCGGGCTTGCTGCCCCTGACGGTACCATCGCGCTGGCCGCTCCCCTGCAGGGAACGGTCATCAGCCTGACTGTGCAGATCGGCGAGTCGGTTGCCACCGGTCAGGTGGTGGCCATCATGGAATCCATGAAGATGGAACACGAAGTGCGCGCCGATTCATCCGGCACCGTCCACTCACTGGGCACCAATGCTGGTGAGACTCTGTATGAGGGCTACCCGCTGCTTTACCTCACCCCCGGTGAAGTAGATACCCGCATCGATGTCGGCGCTGAGGCGGTGGATCCCGACTACATCCGCCCGGACCTGGCAGAAGTTCTGGATCGTCAGTACAAGGCGCGCGACGAGTATCGGCCCGAAGCAGTGGCCAAACGCCACAGCCGCGGTTTTCGCACCGCGCGTGAAAACGTTGAACATCTGTGTGACCCCGGCACCTTTGTCGAATACGGGGCACTGGTGCTGGCCGCACAGCGCAGGCGCCGCAGCATCGACGACCTGATCGAAAAGACGGCAGCGGACGGCATGATTACCGGCGTCGGCGCAATCAACGGCGATCTGTTCGACGAACCGGCCAACCGCAGCGTTGTGATGGCCTATGACTACATGGTGCTGGCCGGCACGCAAGGGGGCCAGAACCACCGCAAGACTGACCGCATGATCGATGTGGCGCACAACGGGCGCATGCCGATGGTGCTGTTTGCCGAAGGCGGTGGTGGTCGCCCCGGTGACACCGACGGGATTGGCGGCGAAGGAACCCGGACGTTTGCCCGCTTTGCGACCCTGTCGGGTCTGGTGCCGATGATCGGCATCACCACCGGGCGCTGCTTTGCCGGGAACGCCTCTCTGTTAGGTTGCTGCGACACCATCATTGCCACCGAAAAAGCCAATATCGGCATGGGTGGACCGGCCATGATCGAAGGCGGCGGGCTCGGGATCTATGCTCCCGAAGACATCGGTCCGATGTCTGTGCAGGTGCCGAACGGGGTCGTAGACATTCTTGTCAAAGATGAAGCCGAAGCGGTCGCATGCGCAAAACGCTATCTCTCGTATTTCCAGGGTTCTACTAAAACCTGGTCCGAAAACGATCAACGGGTCATGCGCCACATCGTTCCCGAAAACCGTCTGCGGGTGTACGAGATCCGCGACATCATTGCGACCATTGCTGACAAAGATTCTGTGCTGGAACTGCGCGCCGGTTTCGGTCACGGCATGGTCACAGCGCTTATCCGCGTGGAGGGACGAGCCTTGGGTGTGATTGCCAACAATCCACGCCACCTGGGGGGTGCGATCGATGCAGATGCGTCGGACAAAGGCGCCCGTTTCATGCAGCTGTGCGATGCATTCGACATCCCCCTGCTGTACCTGTGTGACACGCCGGGAATCATGGTCGGGCCAGAAATCGAGAAAACCGCACTGGTCCGGCACTCGAGCCGGATGTTTGTGACTGGTGCGAATCTGTCGGTGCCGTTTTTCACCATCGTCATCCGCAAAGCTTACGGTCTGGGTGCCATCGCCATGGCCGGCGGATCTTACAAAACACCGATGTTCACCGTTTCGTGGCCTACCGGTGAGTTCGGCGGCATGGGGCTCGAAGGTTCGGTCAAGCTCGGCTACCGAAACGATCTGGCGGCAATCGAAGACCCGCAGGAACGCGCAGCAAAATACGAACAGATGGTGGCCCGTGCCTATGAGACCGGCAAGGCCCTCAATTATGGTTCACTGTTCTCGGTGGATGACACAATTGATCCGAAGGATTCGCGCTGGTGGCTTTCCAATCTGTTGAAATCCATCCGCCTGGAACCGCGTTCAGGCAAGAAACGACCGGCAATCGATCCATGGTAAGGAGACAGAGATGACAACCGAAGCACGCATCGCACTACTCGAAGCCAAAGACGAGATCCGCGAGCTGACCGCCCGCTATTGTCACGGTGTAGTTGACGGTGACGCAGACGCGATCACGGACCTCTTCTGTCGGGACGGATCATTTCGAATGGGCAAAACCACCACATCGGGCCGCGAAGCCCTTCGGGCATTCTATGTGGACGGCGTCGGGCGCAAGACACACAAGCCGTTCATTCAGAACCACGTCATCGAAATCCACGACGCTGAACACGCATCTGGTCGTTGCTCGGTAGAAATCCGCATCTTCCAGGAAGGCAAAGCGGTGACCGCCGCCGGTCATTATTTCGACACCTATCGCAAAGAGGATGGTCGCTGGCGATTTTCTGATCGACACTTTCACCCCTATCACTTCGCCCCGTGGAAAGAGGGCTGGAGTTCCTGACGGTCGTGGCTGACGCGCTGGCACCGCTGCATCTCGAGGCTCTGAGCGACCCTGCGGCTTATTCCCACCCGGTCCAGCAGATCAGCATGATCGAAACCCACATTTCCTGGGTATTCCTCACCGGTGACTTCGCCTACAAACTGAAAAAACCAGTGGCCTTCGATTTTGTGGATTTCTCAACGCTCGAGCGCCGACTGCACTTCTGCCATGAAGAAGTCCGCTGCAATCAGCAGTTTGCACCGGAACTCTATCTCGGGGTTGTGCCGATTACGCACAACCAGTCGAAAGACTGCTACCAGGTGGGTGGGGAAGGAGACATCGTCGACTACGCTGTACGCATGGTGCAGTTCGACACCGACCAGCAGCTTGATCTGCTGGTGGAGAAAGACCAGGTAAGCAACGAAGAGTTCTACCAGTTCGGTCGCACCCTCGCGGACCAGCACAACGCACTACCCACAGTCGCAGCTTTGAACCGCAACATCATCCTTGAACATCAGATCGACGAACCAGTCCTGGCAAATTTCAGTTCAGTGCGCAACACGCAGGTTGTGCCGACCTATCGATCACGGCTGCACGATCTCGAGCAACAGACCCGCAAAGCGACAGCCGATCACAGGACTCTGTTCATGCACCGGTTGCAGCACAATCACACCCGGGAATGCCACGGCGACCTGCACCTTTCTAACCTGGTTAGAACCAGTCAGGGTATCCGTGCGTTCGATTGTCTGGAGTTCAATGAAGATCTGCGCTGGATCGACACCATGTGCGACGTGGCATTCCTGCTGATGGACTGTGGATCGCGCGATCGACTGAATCTGGGCTACGCGTTCGTCGATGGCTACCTCGATACAGCCGCTGACTATTCAGGCGCACGGCTGCTACCCTATTACGCCGCCTATCGAGCGATGGTGCGCGTGAAGGTCTCTGCCCTGCGCCTTGCACAAAACCCTGGCGCGCAAACCGAAGCTCTGACGCAGCGAATCGAAGCTCATCTGTTCGGAGCCGAAACCTGGCTCAACAAGCCGACAGGAAAGCTCATCGTGATGTGTGGTGTATCCGGATCGGGTAAGTCTTACCTCGCGGAACGGCTGGTGCCGCTGTTGCCAGCCATCCGCTTACGCTCCGATGTGCTGCGCAAGCACCTGGCCGGTCTGGCAGCAGATGCACAAAGCGGATCGGATCTGAACCAGGGTCTGTATGCCGTGGATCGCAGCGCTGCGGTGTATCAGCGCCTCGGCGATCTGGCGGCAGATCTGCTCGACGCTGGCGAAAACGTGATCATCGACGCAACCTGTCTCGAACGCCCCACACGCGAACGGTTTGCTGCGATCGCCAATGAGCGAGGTACGAAAGCCATGCTGGTTTTCTGCACCGCGCAGCAGAGCATCCTTGAGGACCGCGTTAACCAACGACAAGCAGCAGGCACCGATCCTTCCGAGGCCGATGTACGCGTATTGCGTGCGCAACTGGAACACTTCGAGCAACCGCTGCCCTCCGAGGGTACCGTCATTGTGAACACCGGCATCACGCTTGATCCCGCCACCATTGCCGCGAAGCTTTGCTAAAAAAGCAACATATACTCGTTACCCATCTAACCCGGAGCGGATCCGCATGACAGACAACATCGAGGCGGCAGTACGTGCCCTCCTGCCGCAGATACGCGAACGGGCGAGCGAGATCGAAACTGCCCGGCGCATGCCCACAGACCTGGTGGACGCCTTGAGGAAAGCAGGTATGTTTCGCATGCTGACCCCGAAAGTTTCTGGCGGTGCTGAAATGGAGTACCCGGTCAGCGTGCAGCTGCTGCGTGATCTTGCCCGGGCCGATGGCTCGGCAGGCTGGTCGTTGATGATTGGATGCGAGACACCGCAGTTGCTCGCCCTGCTCGATCGAGCAACTTTTGATGAGCTCTACGCCAGTGGCCCGGACGTGATGGTCGGCGGTGCGTTTGCCCCAAAAGGGTCAGCGACCCGGGTAGAGGGGGGTTACCGGGTATCGGGCCAGTGGGGGTTTGCCAGCGGTTGTGAACATGCGCACTGGCTGTTCGGCAACTGCGTCGTTGCCACCGATTCTGCCTCGGGAAATTCTCTACCTGAAATGCGCTGCATGATGCGCAAGCGCGAAGACTGGCAGATTCTGGATACCTGGCACACCTCCGGGCTGTGTGGAACAGGCAGCCATGACATTGTGTTGGACGATGTGTTTGTCCCTGAGCAACACAGCTTTGACCTGTTCGGTGGTACACCCTGTTTCAAGGGGCCTTTATTTGCAGCCCCTTTACTGCAGTTCGCTCTGCACATTGCCGCAGTTGCGTTGGGCATCGCAGAAGGCGCGCTCGAAGAACTGACCGAGTTCGCCAAAGCCGGTAAAACCCGTCTGTATGCAAGATCTTCGTTGGCAGATGGTGAACTGTTTCAGTATCGCTTAGGCCATGCCGAAGCTGACGTTCAGGCCGCCCGGGCAATGCTCAACGCGCGCGTGTCTGACTACTGGCAACGTGCGCACACAGGTGACATCCCCGCCGATTACCGGACCACCATTCAGCAGACCGAAGCCTGGGTAGTAGAAATGAGTGCACGTGTTGTTGATGCCTGCTACACCGCAGGCGGCGGTAGTTCAATCTATGCCGGGTCAAACCTGCAACGCCGTTTGCGTGACATCCACACGCTCACCCAGCACGCATCAGCACAGGAAGGGGTGTTCGCAGATGCAGGCAGGCTCCTTCTGGTTTAGTCAGCTCAGACACCAATATGCCCGCGCGATCAAATGTCGTTTCGCGTAGAATCCCCGGCCGCAAATTGATCGATGAGTGTGCTTACACAGACCATGGAATTTCTCGGTAAACAGATCACCAGCCCACTCACTATACCCTCCGGCATTGTTGCGACTGCGGTACCCATCATCAAGTATCTGTTCCGTCACGCACCACAGATCGGCGTGATGACCACCAAAAGTATCGGCCTTGAGCCTCGCGCCGGCTACCGCGAGCCGGTCTACAGTCAGTACGCGCCGGGTTGTTTTGTGAATGCAGTGGGTCTGACCAATCCAGGTGCGAAGGCCTGCGCCGAGCTCTTTGCCGATCTTGAGGTTCCTTCCGACCGCTTTCTGCTGACATCGATCTTTGGCGGCAGCGTTGCCGAATTCGTTGCAGTTGCCCGCCTGCTGGCCCCGTTCTCGGACGGGCTCGAACTCAATCTGTCCTGCCCTCACGCCAAAGGCTACGGCATGGCCATGGGCCAGGATCCAGATCTGGTGGAAGAGATCACCGCCGCGGTCAAAGCCGCTGTCGACATCCCCGTGATCCCCAAACTCACGCCCAATGTTGAGGACATCTCGATCATCGCGCGGGCTGCTGTTGCCGGTGGCGCCGATGCAATATGTGCCATCAACACCGTCGGCCCCGGATACTTTTCAGCCCATGGCTCGGCGGTGTTGAGCAATGGGCTTGGCGGTTTATCCGGCAAGGGCATCCTGCCTCTCGGCTTAAAGTGTGTGCGGGAGATCGCAAGCGTCGTTGACGTTCCTGTTATCGCCTGCGGCGGCGCAGGCAGTGCGGACGATGTACGCGAATATCTTGCTGCGGGCGCATCCATCGTGGGGGTTGGTTCTGCGTTGACCGGCATGTCAACCGATCAGGTGGTCGACTATTTCGACGGCCTCGAACGCGATCTTGAAACCCAGCAGAATACCAGTGAAAAGCGTGTGCAGTACGATGTCGACATGGGTTTCAAGCGTGTTCAGCTGGTAGAAAATCAGCGCATCACCGACGATATATCGATCCTTAAATTTGATCGCGCAATCAACATCCAGCCGGGCGAGTTTATCTTTCTGTGGATACCTGGCCTGGGTGAGAAACCATTCTCAGCCCTGACCGATAACCCGTTCACTCTGGTAGTGATCGATCTGGGTGAGTTCACCCACAAACTGATGGACCTGCAGCCCGGGTCCGAGGCCTATGTCCGCGGCCCTTACGGTCAACCGGCGCAACCGTCTGAAGATGCGCACATTATCGGCGTAGCTGGCGGAACCGGTCTCGCTGCCGTGTACCAGCTTGCCCGCGACTTTGGCAATGCCGAGATATTCATGGGCGCGCGCACGGCGCAACGTCTGTACTTTGTTGATGAGTGTGAAGCCTGTTCCACCGCGCATCTTGCAACGGATGACGGTAGCCGTGGTTTTCATGGCCTTGTTACGGAACTGCTGGAACAACATCTGAAGACACTCAGTGCCGATGAACTTCGCAAGATCGTCTTCTACAACTGCGGACCGGCACCCATGGTGCATGCGGCTGTGGCGGTCCAGCGCAGATTCTGTGCAACCGATCAGATATTCAGCTCTATCGACTATCTCACCAAGTGTGGTGTCGGCATCTGTGGGGCCTGTGCCGCACCCGATGGGCGAAGGTTATGCGTGGATGGACCGTTTCTGTCTGAGGCACTCTTTGAGGATCTGTCTCAGAGCTAGCCTTTTGAGGATTTCAGTCGGGGGTTCCCCGATCGGGGATTCCCACAAACATCGTCGCCGGATGCTCCAGGTGCTGCTTCATAACCGCAATCATGGCGGCCGCGTCATAGCCATCAACGAAGCGATGATCAAACGAACTCGACAGATTCATCATGGTGCGCACCTGAATCTGGCCGTCAACCACCATCGCCCGATCCGAAACCCGATTGACACCGACGATGGCAACTTCCGGCCGGTTGATGATCGGTGTTGACGCAATCCCGCCCAGCTTTCCAAGACTGGTTAGCGTGATGGTGGACCCAGACAGCTCCGCAGGCTTGGATTCACCCGATCGAGCCCGCTGCGAAAGGTGCGCGATGGCATCACTCAGCTGCCACAGGTTTTTGAGATGAGCATCCTTTAGAACCGGAACCTTCAAACCATCCGGTGTTTGAGCGGCAATCCCCAGATGCACACCCTGGAATGTTCGCAGCATGCCGGTTTCGCTGTCGTAGTGGGCATTGGTCTGCGGGAACACTTCCACCGCCCGCAACAGTGCAGTTACAACGAACGGCAGAATCGACAGTGACGTACCATGCTTTTCGTTCAGATGCTTACGGAGCCTCTCGAGTTCGACCACGTCAACTTCTTCGACGTAGGCAAAATGCGGTATTTCCCGCTTGCTCTGCGACAGACGCTCCGCAATGACCCGCCGGATGCCGATGACTTTACGCTCATCAAATGTAACCGACTTCGCCTGACTGCCAGCGATCCCGGTGGATGGGGATGATGCTGAATCGATGTAGGCCGCCAGATCAGAGGCGGTTATCCGTCCTTTGGGACCGGACCCGCGAACCAGATTCAGATCCACACCAGCCTCTTTGGCCCGTTTGCGGATGGCGGGGGAACTGAGCAGCCGGCCTTCACCTTCAGATCCAGCACCGGTCTTCTGTGTCGGTGGACTATTCGCAGATACCGGCTCAGTGGGTTGTTTCTGCTCAACTGATTTCTCTGGTTCAATCGACTGCACTGGAGTGACCGGTCGGTCAGAGGCGGCAGCGTTATTCGACGTGTTAGAATCTCCGTCACGTTCTTCCGATACCGCGGCGGTTTGTGCAACCTTCGCAGGCTTCGTCCCCGTCCGTTCGACATCTAACTCAAACGCAATCAATTCGCTGCCGACCGCAACCGCGTCACCCGGTTCACCTGTTGTACGCAGCACCCGGCCGGAGACGGGTGCTGGTACC